>NZ_LZJH01000067.1:0-71370 GCF_001666745.1 Mycobacterium sp. E2699
GCTGCGCGGCGACGCCACCCTCGGGTGCCGGGTGTGCCTGCTCGATGCGCCGGCGGGCCCGGCTGGCCAGCTTGCGCGTCGCCTCCGGGGTGCGGTCGACGATGGGCGCGATCTCGTCGAACGGGACGGCGAACACGTCGTGCAGCACGAAGGCCAACCGCTCGGCCGGCGGCAACGTGTCCAACACCACGAACAAGGCCAACCCCACGGCGTCGGCCAGCATCGCCCGGTGTTCGGGATCGAATTCGCCCTCGACGTCGACGATCGGATCCGGCAGGTGCCCGACCGGCTCCTCGCGCCCGCCGCCGTGGCGGTCGCGCAGGGTGTTCAGGCAGATGCGGGCCACCACGGTGGTCAGCCACGCGTCGAGGTTGGCGATGTCCTGATCGGTGCGGCCGAGCCGCAGCCAGGCCTCCTGCACGGCGTCCTGGGCGTCGTCGATCGAGCCGAGCATGCGATAGGCGATGGCACCCAGCCGTGGCCGCGCCGCCTCGAAACGCGCCGCCAGCGCGGCATCCGACGCGTCCGCCGTCGTCACGCGCGACCCTGCTCGGAAACGGCGCAGACGCGGTGACCGGAGAAGCCCGACGATCCGATGTCGAGCGCGATGTTGAACCGGGCGCGCAGGTTGCCCAGCGTGATGACGTGGGTGAGCGCGACCAGCTGGGCGGTGTCGAAGTGTGCGCGCAGCGCGTCGAAGAGCCGATCGCTGACCTCGACCGGGGTGCGGCTGATCGCGGTGGCGTACTCCAGGATCAGCCTGTCGAGCTCGGAGAAGCACGAGGCGTTCCGGTAATCCGACATGCCCAGCAGTTCCTCGTCGGTGATTCCCCACTGGCGCGCGATCTGCGAACCCAGGTCGATGCAGTACTCGCAGCCGACGGTGGTCGCCGACTTCAGCTCGGCCAGCGCGCGGTGGCGGGGACTGAGGACGTCCAGCTTCGACTCGGCCTGCTCGAGCCTGCCGTAGGCGTTGAGCAGCCGGGGGATGTGCGCATACATCCGCAGCGGTTCGAGCATCCCCGCGGTCGCCACGTCTTTTAAGCCCGTCATCCGGGCCAGCTTGCGTCGGGTGAAGAAGAAGGCGATCTTGGCGCCGAGACCGGCGTCGCGGTCGGAGACTCCTTGAAGGCGAGGCATGGCGGTCCTCCTTGAACGTGGTCCTTTCTACGTCGACACCCGGCGACGCAGAAGTGTGACCGCGCGCAAGCGCTTGCCCGGCTACGCCGCGCTTGCGATTGCCACTATGTCTGCCGGTGGCAACCCGCTGCGCCCGGCTACGCCGCGCTTGCGATTGCCACCGGGTCCGACGGTGGCAACCCGCTGCGCCCGGCTACGCCGCGCTTGCGATTGCCACTATGTCTGCCGGCTCAGCGGCATGTCCATGTCGAACACCCGCGCGTGCAAGACGGTGCGGTTCCGCAGCGCGGCGCGCACCGCACGGTGCAGGCCGTCCTCGAGGTAGGTGATGCCCCGCCATCGCACCGCGTGCGGGAAAAGATCGCCGTAGAAGGTGGAGTCCTCCGACAGCAGCCGGTCGAGCGCCAGCACGGTCGTGGTTGTGACCAATTCGTCGAGCCGGATCTGCTGCGGGGGTATCTGGGACCAGTCCTTGTAGGACAGGCCGTGCTCGGGGTAAGGCTTGCCGTCGCGCACGCCCTTGAAAATCATTGGCGGATCGTCTCTGACGCATCCCCCGGGCCCGACGAGTACATGGTGGACAGGCTAGTCCGCAACGTGCCCGCGGTCGCCGCGAGACGCCGCGAATGGCGGTGAGGCCCTCGTGACACCGTAAAATGGACGCGATTGAGGAGGTGGGAGCCGATGGGAAGCGCCGAGGAGCGTCGCTTCGAGGTATTGCGCGCCATCGTCGCCGATTTCGTCGCCACCAAGGAACCGATCGGTTCCAAGTCGTTGGTCGAGCGTCACAACCTCGGCGTGTCGTCGGCCACCGTCCGCAATGACATGGCGGTGCTGGAGGCCGAGGGTTACATAGCCCAGCCGCACACCAGCTCCGGCCGGGTGCCCACCGAAAAGGGCTACCGCGAGTTCGTGGATCGGCTCGCCGAGGTCAAGCCGCTGTCGTCGGCCGAGCGGAGCGCGATTCAAAGTTTCCTGGAGTCCGGAGTCGACCTCGACGACGTGCTGCGGCGCGCGGTGCGGCTGTTGGCCCAGCTGACCCGCCAGGTCGCGGTGGTGCAGTACCCGACGCTGTCGGCGTCGACGGTGCGCCACCTCGAGGTGATCGGCCTGACGCCCGCCCGGCTGTTGATGGTCGTCATCACCGACTCCGGCCGGGTGGACCAGCGCATCGTCGAACTCGGCGACGTGATCGACGACCATCAGCTGTCCCAGTTGCGCGAGATGCTGGGCCAGGCCCTGGTCGGCAAGAAACTCGCCGCGGCGTCCACCGCCGTGGCCGACCTGGCCGGCGAGCTGCACGGGCGCAGCGGGCTGGCCACCAACCTCAGCGATGCCGTCGGCCGCTCCGCGACGGTGCTGCTCGAGTCGCTGGTGGAGCACACCGAGGAGCGCCTGCTGATGGGCGGCACCGCCAACCTGACCCGCAACGCCGCGGACTTCGGGGGTTCGCTGCGGTCCATCCTGGAGGCCCTCGAGGAGCAGGTGGTGGTACTCCGGTTGCTGGCGGCCCAGCAGGAGGCCGGCAAGGTGACGGTTCGCATCGGGCACGAGACGGCGGCCGAGCAGATGGCGGGCACCTCGATGGTGTCCACCGCCTACGGCACCTCGGATACCGTGTACGGCGGTATGGGTGTGCTGGGCCCCACCCGGATGGACTATCCGGGAACTATCGCCAGCGTGGCAGCGGTTGCTCTTTATATCGGCGAAGTTCTGGGTGCCCGATGACCGCGCACCCTGGTGTTTGTTGACGGCCGCATAACGGCGGCACAAGGAAGGTCAGGGCGTGGCACGCGACTATTACGGGCTGCTCGGCGTGAGCAGAAACGCCAGCGATGCGGAGATCAAGCGCGCGTATCGCAAATTGGCGCGCGAGCTGCATCCCGACGTCAATCCGGACGAGGCCGCGCAGGCGAAGTTCAAGGAGATCAGCGTCGCCTACGAGGTGCTGAGCGACCCGGAGAAGCGCCGGATCGTCGACCTGGGCGGTGATCCGCTGGAGAACGCCGCAGCGGCCGGCGGGGGATTCGGTGGCTTCGGCAACCTCGGCGACGTGTTCGAGGCGTTCTTCGGCGGCGGCTTCAACGCGGGTTCGGCCTCCCGGGGCCCGATCGGCCGGGTCCGGCCCGGTGCGGACTCGCTGCTGCGGATGCGGCTCGACCTCGAGGAGTGCGCGACCGGCGTGACCAAGCAGGTCACCGTCGACACCGCGGTGCTGTGCGACCGGTGCCAGGGCAAGGGCACCAACGGCGATTCGGTGCCCGTGCCCTGCGACACCTGCGGTGGCCGCGGGGAGGTCCAGACGGTGCAGCGCTCGCTGCTGGGCCAGGTGATGACGTCGCGGCCGTGCCCCACCTGCCGCGGCGTCGGGGTCGTCATCCCCGACCCGTGCCACCAGTGCATGGGCGACGGCCGGGTGCGGGCCCGCCGGGAGATCAGCGTCAAGATTCCCGCCGGCGTCGGCGACGGCATGCGGGTGCGCCTGGCCGCGCAGGGCGAGGTCGGGCCCGGCGGCGGCCCGGCCGGCGACCTCTACGTCGAGGTGCACGAGCAGCCCCACGACATCTTCGTCCGCGAGGGCGACGACCTGCACTGCACGGTGTCGGTCCCGATGATCGATGCGGCGCTGGGCGCCACGGTGACCATCGACGCCATCCTGGACGGTCAGAGCGAGATCACCATTCCGCCTGGCACGCAACCGGGTTCGATCATCACGCTGCGCGGCCACGGGATGCCGCACCTGCGTTCCGGGGTGCGCGGCAACCTGCACGTCCACGTCGAGGTGGTGGTGCCCACCCGGCTGGATCACCACGACACCGAACTGCTGCGGGAGCTCAAGAACCGCCGCAGCCGCGACGTCCCCGAGGTTCGTTCCACCCACGCCGGCGGGGGGCTGTTCAGCCGGCTGCGCGAGACCTTCACCGGGCGCTGAGTCCCTGGGCCCCGCATGGTGGCGACGCTGTTCTACGTTGACGCACTGCCCGACACAGGCGCGCTGGCCGTCGTCGACGGCGACGAGGGTTTCCACGCCGCCACGGTGCGCCGCATCCGGCCCGGCGAGCAACTGGTGCTCGGCGACGGCGCCGGTGGCCTCGCCCGGTGCGAGGTCGAGCATGCCGGGCGCGACGGGGTGCGCGCCCGGGTGCTGGGGCGCTGGAGCGTCGAACCCGGCCGCCCGGCGGTGACCGTCGTGCAGGCGCTGCCCAAGTCCGACCGCTCGGAACTGGCGATCGAGTTGGCCACCGAGGCCGGCGCGGACGCGTTCCTGGCCTGGCGGGCGGCCCGCTGCGTGGCCAGCTGGGACGGGCCACGGGTCGACAAGGGGCTGCGCCGGTGGCGTGCCGTCGCCCGCTCGGCGGCCCGGCAGTCGCGCCGGGCACACATCCCGCCCGTCGACGGGGTGCTGTCCACCGCGGCGCTGACGGGGCGGGTGCGCGACGAGGTGGCGGCCGGCTCGGCGGTGCTGGCCTTGCACGAGTCGGCGGCCGACCGGCTGTCGGAAGCCCATGTCGGCCAAGCGGATTCGGTGCTCCTGGTGGTCGGCCCCGAGGGCGGCATCGCGCCGGACGAGATAGCCGCGCTGACCGAGGCGGGCGCGGTGGCGGTCCGGCTCGGCCCCCAGGTGCTACGGACGTCGACCGCCGCGGCGGTGGCGCTGGGCGCGCTGGGCGTGCTCACGCCACGATGGGACTCTGCGGGCTTGGACGGCGGTGACTGAGGCCTCGGCGCCGCTTCAGAAAACGCTGAGCTGACGCACGATCTCGAGGTTCGCGCGGTCTCCTTCCGCTTGCACCCCGAGGGCTTCCCAGTTTCCGCGTTGACTGATCCACCGCACGAATGCGTCGGCGTCGGAGGTGATTTGGGCGGTCACGTCCCCCTCGCCGAAGCGCAGCGTGCGCGCGCAACCTCCGGTCAGGCGGATCTCGACCGCGTCGTCGATGCGCCCGAGCAGGGCAGCGTTCTGCTGGGGCAGTGCTGCCTCGATCCAGTCGACGGTTGGCTCGAGCCGCAATCCGTCGCAGGCCGGGGGCTCCGCCTGCAGCGGGCCATGCGGCTGCAATAGGTCATGTCTGATGTGCACGTAATGCTCGAAGGCGAACGCGGTGGGAATCACCGACGCGGGATAGGTCCCGACATCCCCCAGCGGCACCTCGAAGTCTTGGCCCTCCGCGGCGGCGAGGACCTCGAGGCCCTTCGAGCTGACTGATTCGTAATCGTCGACGATTTCCCGGGAGGTCATGGAGCGGCGCGACTCGACGTACAGGTCCGCTGCCCGCTCGGCGGGCAGGCCGCCGGGATCGGGCAGGTGCGACGGGTCGACGGCCAGCCAGAAACTGCACGCCATGTGCGACACGACGTCCCGCACCGACCAGCCCGGGCACCCGCTCGCCCGGGCCCAGTCGGAGTCGTGCAGCTCGGACAAGATCTTCAGCAGCGCCGCCCGGTCCGCCTCGACCGCCTGTATCGCTGAGCTCATCTCACGTGTCCCTTTCCGTGGTTCGGCCGTCCCGCTGCTATCTTGAGAGCGAGATTCATACAGTATGTATGAACCTACATACAGTATGTATGAAAGGCAACCGCTTTGAACGACGATCGCCGCACCCAGGCGGAGCGCTCCGCCGAGACACGGGAGGCACTGGTGGCAGCGGCACGGCCGTTGTTCGCGGCCAACGGTTTCGCGGAGGTCGCTCTGGAGGCGATCGTGCGATCGGCGGGCGTGACCCGCGGAGCGCTCTACCATCACTTCGCCGACAAGACCGAGCTGTTCGCGACCGTGTTCGAGCAAGTCGAGGCGGAGGTCGCCGCCCGGATGGCCGAGGCCATCGCGGCGGCAGGCGAAACCGACGCCATAGAGGTCATGCGATTGGGCGCCGCGTTCTGGTTGGACGCCTGCTCCGATCCCGAAATTCAGCGCATCGCGTTGGTGGACGCGCCGGCGGTGCTCGGTTGGACGCGGTGGACCGAGATCGGCAACCGCTACAACATCGGGCTGGTGCGGGCGCTGCTCTCCAGCGCCATCGAGACCGGCCGCATCCCGCCACAACCGATCGACGCGACCGCGCTGACGATGCTGGGCGCCATGCGCGAGGCCACCCTTTTCGTCGCGAGGGCCGACGATCATGACACTGCACGGCGGGAAGCCGGCGCGGTCATCGACCGGTTGATCCGGGCCCTCACCGCAAGCGACGGTGACTAGAAGGCTGACCATCGGGAGCCCCCGGCGTAGACTGAGTCAGCTGAGCAAACCCCTGACAAGCCGAGGAAGCAGGTATCGGAAACCACGTGACGCCCCGCGAAACCAGCGCTGTCGGCGCATCTTCGGGCTCTGCTCGAGTTCGCAGCAGCATCAACGTTCCGCCCGACCTCGTTGTGGGCCTGCTCGGCTCCGCAGACGAAAACCTGCGCGCCCTCGAACGCACCCTGAGCGCCGACCTGCACGTGCGCGGCAATGCCGTCACGATCTCCGGCGAGCCGGCCGACGTCGCGCTGGCCGAGCGGGCGGTCTCGGAGCTCATCGCGATCGTGGCCGGCGGCCAGCCGTTGACGCCGGAGGTGGTGCGCCACAGCGTCGCCATGCTGGTCGGCACCGGCAACGAGTCACCGGCCGAGGTGCTCACCCTGGACGTGTTGTCCTGGCGCGGCAACACGATCAGGCCCAAGACGCTGAACCAGAAGCGCTATGTCGACGCCATCGACGCCCACACCATCGTCTTCGGCGTCGGCCCCGCCGGCACCGGCAAGACGTACCTGGCCATGGCCAAGGCCGTCCACGCGTTGCAGACCAAGCAGGTGAGCCGGATCATCCTGACCCGGCCGGCCGTGGAAGCCGGTGAGCGCCTTGGGTTTCTGCCGGGCACGCTGAGCGAGAAGATCGATCCGTACCTGCGGCCACTGTATGACGCGCTGTACGACATGATGGACGCCGAGCTGATCCCGAAGCTGATGTCGGCCGGGGTCATCGAGGTGGCGCCGCTGGCATACATGCGTGGGAGAAGTTTGAATTCCGCGTTCATCGTCCTCGACGAAGCCCAGAACACCACCGCCGAACAAATGAAGATGTTCCTTACCCGGCTGGGCTTCGGGTCAAAGATGGTGGTCACCGGTGACATGACGCAGATCGACCTGCCCGGCGGCGCACGATCGGGCCTGCGCTCTGCGATCGACATCCTCGACAGTGTCGACGACATCTGCATCGCGGAGCTGACCAGCGTGGATGTGGTGCGCCACCGGCTGGTTTCGGAGATCGTCGACGCCTACGCCCGCTACGAGGAGCCCGGCTCCGGGATGAACCGGGCGGCCCGGCGGGCGTCGGGTGCCCGTAGCCGCCGATGAGCATCGAGGTCTCCAACGAGTCGGGCATCGACGTGTCCGAGGTCGAATTGGTCAGCGTCGCGAAGTTCGTGATCGCGCGGATGGACGTCAACCCGAGCGCCGAGCTGTCGATGGTGCTGCTGGACACCGCGGCGATGGCCGACCTGCACATGCGCTGGATGGACCTGCCCGGGCCGACCGACGTGATGAGCTTCCCGATGGACGAGCTCGAGCCCGGCGGTCGCCCTGATGCGCCCGAGCCGGGACCTGCGATGCTCGGCGACATCGTGCTGTGCCCCGAATTCGCCGCCGAACAGGCGGCCGCGGCCGGCCACAGCCTCGGACATGAGTTGGCGCTGTTGACCATTCACGGTGTGCTGCACCTGCTCGGCTACGATCACGGCGAGCCGGCCGAGGAAAAAGAGATGTTCGCGCTGCAGGACCGGTTGCTCGAAGAATGGGTCGCCGAACAGGTCGAGGCCTACCGGCAGGACCGCCAAGAGGAACGTGACCGCCGATTGCTGGACAAGTCAAGGTATTTCGACAATTGACCGGCGTTTCCCAGCTGCTGGGCGCGATCGCGTTGATCGCTCTGGGCGGCCTTTTCGCGGCGATCGACGCCGCCATCAGCACGGTGTCACTCGCGCGCGTGCAGGAACTGGTGCGCGAGGAGCGACCCGGCGCGGTGTCGCTGTTCCAGGTGATGAGCGAGCGGCCGCGCTACATCAACCTGATGGTGCTGCTGCGCATCATCTGCGAGATCACCGCGACCGTCTTGTTGGTGGTGTTCCTCTACGACAACTGGGGCATCAAGTGGGGGTTGTTCGGCGCGGCCGCCATCATGGTGGTGACCAGCTTCGTCGTCATCGGAGTCGGCCCCCGCACCCTCGGCCGCCAGCACGCCTATTCCATTGCCCTGGCGGCAGCCCTTCCGCTGCGGGTGATTTCGTGGTTGCTGATGCCGCTGAGCCGGTTGCTGGTGGTGCTGGGCAACGCGCTCACACCCGGCCGGGGGTTGCGCAACGGGCCGTTCGCCTCCGAGATCGAACTGCGCGAGGTCGTCGACCTGGCCCAGCAGCGCGGCGTCGTCGCCGCCGACGAGCGCCGGATGATCGAGTCGGTCTTCGAGCTCGGTGACACCCCGGCGCGCGAGGTGATGGTGCCACGCACCGAGATGATCTGGATCGAAAGCGACAAGTCCGCCAGCCAGGCGACAAACCTCGCCGTGCGCAGCGGGCACTCGCGCATCCCGGTGATCGGCGAGAACGTCGACGACATCGTCGGTGTGGTGTACCTGAAAGACCTTGTGCAACAGATGGTCCTGTCGCCCGACGGCGGCCGCGAGATCAAGGTGTCGCAAGTCATGCGCCCGGCGGTCTTCGTGCCGGACTCCAAGCCGCTGGACGCGTTGCTGCGCGAGATGCAGCGCGACCGCAACCACATGGCCCTGCTCGTCGACGAGTACGGGGCGATCGCCGGCCTGGTCAGCATCGAGGACGTGCTGGAAGAGATCGTCGGGGAGATCGCCGACGAGTACGACCAGGCGGAGACGGCCCCGATAGAAGATCTGGGCGACAAAAGGTTTCGGGTGTCGGCGCGACTGCCGATCGAAGACGTCGGCGAACTGTACGACGTGGAATTCGACGACGACCTCGACGTGGACACGGTGGGCGGCCTGGTGGCTCTGGAGTTGGGCCGGGTGCCGCTGCCCGGCGCCGAGGTCGTGTCGCATGGCTTGCGCCTGCGCGCCGAGGGCGGCCCCGATCACCGGGGCCGGGTGCGGATCAACACCGTCCTGCTGAGCCCGGCGGAATCCAACGGTTCGGCGGACGGGGCACTGCCATGACGCCGAACGTGCACTCACGGCGAAAAATTGCGGAAAAACGCGCCCTGAGTTCACGCTCGGCGATGGGTTGCCATGACTGAATTCCGTTCGGGTTTCGTATGTCTGGTGGGGCGGCCGAATACCGGCAAGTCGACGCTGACCAACGCGCTGGTCGGCGCGAAGGTGGCGATCACCTCGACGCGGCCGCAGACCACCCGGCACACCATCCGCGGGATCGTGCACCGGGAAGACTTCCAGATCATCCTGGTCGACACCCCCGGCCTGCACCGGCCGCGGACGCTGCTGGGCAAGCGGCTCAACGAACTGGTCCGCGACACCTACGCCGAGGTCGACGTGATCGGGTTGTGCATCCCGGCCGACGAGCCGATCGGCCCGGGCGACAGGTGGATCGTCGAGCAGATTCGCACCGTCGCTCCCAAGACCGCGCTGGTCGCCGTCGTCACGAAAATCGACAAGGTGCCCAAGGACCGGGTGGCGGCCCAGCTGGTCGCCGTCAGCGAGCTGGTCGGCGACTCGGCCGAAATCGTCCCGGTGTCGGCGGTGACGGGCGAGCAGGTGGACGTGCTGATCGACGTGCTGGCCGCGGCGCTGCCCGCCGGGCCGGCCTACTACCCCGACGGTGAGCTGACCGACGAGCCCGAGGAGGTGCTGATGGCCGAGCTCATCCGCGAGGCCGCGCTCGAGGGGGTCCGCGACGAGCTCCCGCACTCCTTGGCGGTGGTGATCGACGAGGTCAACCCGCGGGAGGGGCGGGACGATCTCATCGATGTACACGCGATCCTCTACGTCGAGCGGGACAGCCAGAAGGGCATCGTGATCGGCAAGGGCGGCGCGCGGTTGCGGGAAGTCGGCACAGGCGCGCGCGCCCAGATCGAGAAGCTGCTGGGCACCAAGGTCTACCTCGACCTGCGGGTCAAGGTCGCCAAGAACTGGCAGAGCGACCCTAAACAGCTTGGACGGCTTGGTTTTTAAAGAGGTTTGACCGCGGGTGGCACGGGTAGCCGTCGCGTATGACGCAACCACAGTCAGCCCTGGTGACCGGCGCGTCCAGCGGCATTGGGCTGGAGCTGGCCAAGCAATTCGCCCAACACGGCTATGACCTCGTCGTGGCCGCCCATGACGACGCCATCAGAGACGTCCCCGAAAAGCTGTCTCAATGGAGCTCGGCCGTACAGGCGGTGCAGGTGGACCTGCGCACCGGGATCAGAAGGTCGTGGCCGGCTCGGTCCTGGTCAAAGCCATGGGCATGGCGAACCGCGTGCTGCCCGACCGGGTGAAAGCCGTTGGCAACAGGGTGATGTCGATGCCGCGCGCCGGCTAGGCGAGCACCCGGATCGTCCGCATCGACGGATCGGCCGCGTCCGGGACGTTCATCCCCGCCCGCACACCGGAACACAAGTAGTCGAGCACGGCGTCGTTGAGGCACTCGCCGGGCACGACGGCGGGAATGCCCGGGGGATACGGCGTGATCTGTTCGGCGCAGACCCGTCCGGCGGCACGGTCGGTGGGCACCGCCTCGACCCGCCCGAAGAACGCGTCGCGCGGCGGGCACACGTTGTCCAATTGCAATTCCTCGGGTGAGGGCAGGTCGATCCGCTGCGGCGGGTCGAAATCACTTGCTGCCCTGCGCCATTCGGCCAGGGCGTGGGTGAGACGGCCGGCGGTGGTCTTGTCGTCGGCGAAGGACAGGGTCGCCAGAATGCGGCGGTGATCGCTCATCCCGATGTCGATGTGAGCGTGTGAGCGCAGCCAGTCGGCGGCCTGATATCCGGAGGTGCCGGTCTCCGACACGTCCATCATCACCTGCAATCGGTCGAGGTCGTGGGACGCCTGCACCCCCAGCAACTCGTCGTCGAGCACCCGCACGTCCGGAATCAGCTCGATGTCCTGACGCACCTCGTGGGCCAATTCCAGCGCGGCTCCGAGCAACTCGTGGCCGTGCTCGACCATCTGCCGCCGCCATCCGTCCATCGCGGCATAGACCAGGACGTTGGGGCTGGTGGTCATCAGCAGATCCGCGCACGCCGAAAGGCGATCTTGGTCGATGCGGTCGCCCTGCAGGTGAAACACCGAGCCTTGCTCGAAACCCGCGCCCATCTTGTGCACGCTGACCACGCAGAGGTCCGCGTCGGCATCCATCGCCCAGGTCGGCAGGTCCTCGTGGAACGGCAGATGCGCGCCCCACGCCTCGTCGATGATCAACGGCTTGCCGCGGGCGTGGCACACGTCGGCGATGCCGGCGATGTCGGCACACGTGCCGTACGGGCTGGGGCTCACGACGAGCGCACCGGCGGCGTCAGGATACTTCTCCCAGGTCTCCTCGACCTGCTCCGGTGACGGCGGGTGCGAGAAGTGGTGCTCGGCGTCCCAGCGGGGGGTGATCCAACGGGGTTGCACGCCGGAGAAGATCAGGCCCGCCACGATGGATTTGTGGCTGTCCCGGCTCACCAGCAGGCTGCCGTCGCCGCCGGCGACGGCCATCATCGCGGCCTTCACCGACAGGGAGCTGCCGCAGGTGGAAAACCATGCGACGTCGGCCCCGACCGCGTCGGCCATCAGGTCCTCGGCGTGTTTGAGGTATCCGTTACCGGTCCGGCGATCGTCCAGCCCGCCGCTGGCAAGCACGTCGTCGGCGAACGGTTCGTGGCCCAGCACGGCCAGCACCCGGTTGTCGGCGCCGCGGCCCTGCCGGTGCCCCGGTGGGGTGAACCCGTACCGGTTCTTTTCCCGGTAGTCGGCCAGGGCGTTCAGCAGTGGAGCGTCGGATTGATCCATGCGCTGGGGGATACCCGCGTTGCCGCGAGCTAAGAGCGCGGCCTCGGATCAGCGGCGGCTCATCGGCGCGATGGCGGCGCCCCGGCGGGCGGCGTGTCGGCGCCGGCGTGCCACCACACCGGTGGCTGCTTGGTCGACCAGCCGCAGACGGCCTCCAGCTCGGCGGCCAGCGAGATCAGCATGCCCTCGCTGTTTGCCGGACCCATCAGCTGCACCCCGATCGGCAAACCCTCCGAGGTGAAGCCGGCCGGCACGTTGATGGACGGCCACCCGAGCAGGTTCCATGGCCACGTCAGCGGGCACGCGGCGATCATGGCGCGGTCGGTGCCGAAGCCACCCAACCGGTCGAAGGCACGCGCCAACGGCGGTGGCTGGGCGGTCGTCGGTGCCAGCACCACGTCGACGATGTCGAAGATCGAGCCGACCCGACGCTGGTCGGCCGCCTCGTGGCGGCGCGCGCTGCGCAGGATCGCCTGCCCGAGCACGTGGCCCATGCGCAGGTTGGCCAGGGTGCGGGGGTCCCAGACGACGCCGTCGCCCAGGCGTTCCTCCCATTCGAGCAGGCCGGCGGTCGAGCGGGCCAGGAAGTTCCACGACAACCGCAGGCCGTAGTCCGGGTTGCCGGGCACCACGGTGTGGCCGAGCAGCTCGAGCTGCCTGCCCACCGCCCGCGTCGCGGCCAGTATCTCGGGATGCAGCTTGGCCCGAAAACCGGTGTACGGGAACCGGGTTGACAGCGCGATGTTCAGCGGGCCGGGCGCCTTGCCGACATAGTCGGACGCGGTGATCGGGGGCGGTTTGTGCCGATCGCCCTCGACGTTGCCCGACGCGGCGTCGAGCACCAGCGCCGCGTCGGCCACCGTGCGGGCCAGCACGCCGTTGACCGTGATGCCGTTGAATGCCTCCGCCAGCGGCCAGGTGGAGATGCGGCCGCGCTGCGGCTTGATGCCCACCAGGTGCGTCCATGCGGCGGGGATGCGGACGCTGCCGGCGCCGTCGGAGCCGATCGCGGCGGTGACCAGGCCCGCGGCCACGGCGGCCGCGCTGCCACCCGACGATCCACCCGGGGTGTGCCGCCGCGACCACGGGTTGCGGGTGTGGCCGAAACCGGGTCCGCTGGTGAACGGCCACTGGCCCAGCTCGCAGGTGTTCGTCTTGCCGACGATCACGGCACCGGCGGCCTTCAGGCGGCGCACCACCTCGGCGTCCTGGGTCGCGGGCGCGACATATCCCTCGGTGCCGAAGGCGGTGGGCACGCCGGCGATGTCGACGTCGTCTTTGACCGCGATGGGGATGCCCAGCAGCGGCGCGGTGTCACCCGCCGCCCGGCGCCGGTCGGCCTTCGCCGCGTCGGCCAGCGCCGACTCGGTGAGCACCACCCGGAAGGCGTTCAGCGTCGGCTGACTGGAATGGATGGCGTGCAGGGAACGGCTCACCAGTGTGGTGGACGTCACTGCGCGGCTGGCCAGCTGATACAGCAGGTCAGTCAGCGTGGGCAGGCGCTGGTTGCCGGATCCGGAGATGGACCCGGTGCCCGCCCCGGAAGCGCCGATCACGGGGTACGAGACTAACGGCGCGGATACCCGCATTGTCGCGGCGGGGTGCAAAACTATTGTGATGCGGCTATATCGAGACCGAGCTGTGGTGTTGCGCCAGCACAAGCTCGGCGAAGCCGACCGGATCGTCACCCTGCTGACCCGCGACCACGGGCTGGTCCGCGCGGTGGCCAAGGGCGTACGCCGCACCCGCAGCAAATTCGGGGCGCGGCTGGAGCCGTTTGCCCACATCGACGCGCAACTGCACCCCGGCCGCAACCTCGACATCGTCACCCAGGTCGTCGCCATCGACGCGTTCGCCACCGACATCGTCAGCGACTACGGCCGGTACACCTGCGGGTGCGCGATGCTGGAAACCGCCGAACGCCTCGCCGGCGAGGAGCGGGCGCCCGCCCCGGCGCTGCACCGGCTCACGGTGGGCGCGCTGCGCGCGGTGGCCGACGGGCGCCGGCCCCGCGACCTGCTGCTGGACGCCTATCTGCTGCGAGCCATGGGCATCGCCGGATGGGCGCCGGCGCTCACCGAATGCGCCCGGTGCGCCACACCCGGTCCGCATCGGGCGTTTCACGTCGCCGCCGGGGGCAGCGTCTGCCCACACTGCCGACCGGCCGGCTCGACCACCCCGCCGCCGGGTGTGCTGGATCTGATGGCCGCGCTGCACGACGGGGACTGGGAGGCGGCCGAGGCGTCGCCGCAATCGCACCGCAGCTATGTCAGCGGCCTGGTGGCCGCGCACCTGCAATGGCATCTGGAACGGCAGCTCAAAACGTTGCCGCTGGTAGAGCGGACCTATCAGGCTGACCGCACCATCGCCGAGCGGCGCGCAGCGCTGATCGGGCAGGATACGGCCTGTGGCTGAGCGCAAGCCGAAGTCGACCGACTTCCCGCAACTGCCCCCCGCGCCCGACGACTACCCCGTCTTTCCCGACAAGTCCACCTGGCCGGTCGTCTTCCCGGAGCTGCCGCCGTCCCCCGCAGGTGGCCCGCGCCGCCCGCCGCAGCACACTTCCAAGGCGGCCGCGCCGCGCATCCCTGCGGACCGATTGCCCAATCATGTGGCCATCGTGATGGACGGCAACGGCCGCTGGGCCACCCAGCGCGGCCTCAGCCGGACCGACGGCCATCGCGCCGGCGAGGCGGTCGTCATCGACATCGTCTGCGGCGCAATCGAAATCGGAATCAAGTGGTTGAGCCTCTACGCCTTCTCCACCGAGAACTGGAAGCGTTCGCCCGAGGAGGTCCGCTTCCTGATGGGTTTCAACCGCGACGTGGTGCGCATGCGCCGGGTGAACCTCAACGCGATCGGGGTCCGGATCCGCTGGGTTGGTTCGCGGCCCCGCCTGTGGCGCAGCGTGATCAAAGAATTGGCGATCGCGGAGGCCATGACCGCCGACAACGACGTGATCACGGTCAATTACTGCGTCAACTACGGCGGCCGTGCCGAGATCACCGAAGCCACAAGGGAAATCGCCCGTTTGGTGGAGGTGGGACGACTCAGCCCGGAGCGGATCACCGAGTCGACGATCTCCCGCCACCTGCAACGGCCCGACATTCCCGACGTGGACCTCTTCCTGCGGACCTCGGGGGAGCAGCGGTCAAGCAACTTCATGTTGTGGCAGGCGGCCTACGCCGAGTTCATCTTTCAAGACAAGTTGTGGCCCGACTACGATCGCCGCGACCTGTGGGCGGCCTGCGAGGAATACGCCGACCGCAATCGACGGTTCGGGAGCGCCTAGTGCCATCACTGCAGGAACGCCTGGCGTCGATACTGCGCGACGTCCTGCCCGTCGAGGAGGAAGCCGACGGCGCCCTGACGCTGCGCCACAACGGCACGCTGGCGTCCTTGCGGGTCGTGAACATCGCCGAGGGCCTGGACCTGGTGTCGCTGACCCAGATCCTGGCCTGGGATCTGCCCCTGACGAAGAAGGTCAGCGACCAGATCGCCAAGCAGGCGCGCGACAGCAACTTCGGCAGCGTGACGCTGGTCGAGAAGGTGAACCAGAAAGCGGTGCAACGCAATTCCGGCAAGGGCTCGGCCAAGACCGCGGACGTGATGCTGCGCTACAACTTTCCCGGCGGCGGCCTGACCGACGACGCCCTGCGCACCCTGGTCCTGCTGGTGCTCGACACGGGCGCGCAGATCCGTGCTTCGCTGACCGGCTAGGGGCGATCGCAAGCGCGGCGTTGGGGGGTGGCCCGCGAAGCTGGGGGACCGGGCGCTGCGGGTCGCCACCATCGGGTTAGGACACCGCGGCTTCCGGGGCGGCCCCCGGCGCGGTGTCTTCGCGGCCGCCCGTCCGCAGCAGCGCGGGCATGACGTCCGGGTCGTAAGCGGCGGGCCGGGTCGCGTCGACGAACCGTTCGACGACCTCGACGAAGCGGTCGGGGTGGTCGTGGAAGGGCATGTGCCCGGAGTCGGTGAAGATCTCCATGCGCGAACCGGGCATCGCCGCGTGCGCGGTGTGCGCGTGGTCCACCGGGATGATCAAGTCGTCCTCGCCCCAGATGATCTGCACCGGAACGGATTTCACGAGATAGCTGCGGTCCAGCATGGTGACGTATTGGCCGCGCGCATCCACCACCGAACGCAAGGTGCGCGCAAACGCCGCCAGCCCGGCGGGGTCCAGGAAGCCCTCGAGCAGGTCGACGACGTCAGCGGCGTCGCGACCGAACTTGGTGGAGCCCAGCGTCGTCTGCACGGCGCGGCCGACGAGCCGGATCGCGGGCATCACGCCCGGCGCGCGGAGCACACCCAGCGCCTCGGCGCCCATCGGCATCGCCGCCAGCCGCAGCGCCATGCTGACGTCCTTGTCGACGCCGCCGGCGCTCACCAGCACGATGCGCTCGACCAGCTGCGGGTACTGGTAGGCGAATTGCATCGCGACGCCGCCCCCGAACGAATGCCCGACGACGGTCACCCGCTCGATGCCGAGCACGGCGAGCAGATCACGCATGCCGTTCGCGAAGGCCGGCAACGAGTAGTCGGCGTGCGGCTTGTCGGACTCGCCGTGACCCAGCAGGTCCGGCGCGATGACCGTGAACCGCTGCGCAAGCTTGGCGTGCACCGGTTCCCACGACTTGGAGTTGTCGCCGACGCCGTGGATCAGCAGCAGGGCCGGTCCCGACCCCGCGATGCGGAAGGCGCGGCGGTAGCCGTGGATCGTCCGGAATTGCAGTGACGGGGCCTCGATCTCGCGTACCGGCCGCAGGTGGGGCGACAGTTCGTTCCGCATCGTCTTCTCGCTTCCCTTGAGGGTGTTGTCTCGGCCCGTGGGCCACTCATGGGTAGGAGCACGCGGCGGACGCGTGTCGGACACTTTTTCAGAAAATCTTTTTCACGGAGTGCCGCGGCTGAGACGGGTCAGCGGCCTAGGAACGGCACTGGGCGCAGGTGCCGAAGATCTCGATGGTGTGGCTGACGTCGGAGTAGCCGTGCTTGGCCGCCACCTCGGCCGCCCACTGCTCGACCTCGTGGTCGCCCACCTCGATGGTCGAGCCGCAGCACCGGCACACCAGGTGGTGGTGATGATGTTCCGAGCACCGGCGGTAGACCGACTCGCCGGTGTCGGTGCGCAGCGTGTCGACCAGTCCGGCCGACGCCATGGACTGCAGCGTCCGGTACACGGTGGTCAGGCCGATGTTCTCGCCGCGGCGCCGCAGCTCGTCGTGTAGTTCCTGGGCCGAGCGGAATTCGTCGAGCGTCTCGAGCAGCGCGGCGATCGCGGCTCGCTGGCGGGTCGAGCGCACGCTCGCGTTAGTCATTTGCACCGCTTCTCTCCCCCGCAAGTGGGTGGTACCCCCACGGCGTCGTCGCGGCGCGCGTCATACGGTGTCCTCGCTCGCGTGAGCGACGGCGTCGACGACGATGTGCGCGAGGTGGTGGTCGGCCAGCCGGTACAGCACCTCGCGGCCGGACCGCTCCCCGGCCACCACGCCCGCGGCCTTGAGGATCTTCAGGTGCTGGCTGACCAGCGGCTGCGGCACACCCAGGGCGTCGACCAGTTCGTGCACGCAGCGGTGCGATTCGCGCAACTGCAGCACGATGGCGATCCGCACGGGCGCGGCCAGCGCGCGCAACAGCTCACCCGCGGCGTCGAGGATCTCCCGCGGCGGCGGGACGGGATATTCGGGAAACTCCGCGTGTTCGCCCGATACGGCCGCGCCATGCTCGTGGGCCGCGGCGTCGAGGCCGGATCCCGTGGCGCCGTCGGCCGCCGGCTGCGCCGAAGACTTCGACAAGGGCATCGGGGAGGACATCGCCATGGGAACGTCATCACCTCGAAGCGCCGGGTAGGGGGAGTGCCGCCGGGGAATCGCGGTCGGCGCTTTCCACTGTCACATGCATGATGACGCATGTCAAAGATCGCCGCGCCGGTCGATACCATGGCTGATGTTTTGCGAGGGGCGGTTCCCGCCGTCCCGTTTGTATCGACCTTCGAGAGGGAGTGCACAGCCCCGTGGCGTCCGTCATCGACACCGTAGTCAACCTGGCCAAACGGCGGGGCTTCGTCTTTCCCTCCGGCGAGATCTACGGGGGCACCAAATCGGCGTGGGATTACGGCCCGCTGGGCGTCGAGCTCAAGGAGAACATCAAGCGTCAGTGGTGGCGCGCGGTGGTCACCGGACGCGACGACGTGGTCGGCATCGACTCGTCGATCATCCTGCCCCGGCAGGTATGGGTGGCCTCCGGCCACGTCGAGGTCTTCCACGACCCGCTGGTCGAGTGCCTGAACTGCCACCACAGGCACCGCCAGGACCACATGCAGGAGGCCTATGCGGCGAAGAAGGGCGTCGCCGACCCCGATTCGGTCCCGATGACCGAGATCGTCTGCCCCGACTGCGGCACCAAGGGGCAATGGACCGAGCCGCGCGAGTTCAACATGATGCTCAAGACCTACCTCGGGCCGATCGAGACAGAGGAGGGGCTGCACTATCTGCGTCCGGAGACCGCGCAGGGCATCTTCGTCAACTTCGCCAACGTGGTGACGACCGCGCGCCGCAAGCCGCCGTTCGGGATCGGGCAGATCGGCAAGAGCTTCCGCAACGAGATCACCCCCGGCAACTTCATCTTCCGGACCCGGGAGTTCGAGCAGATGGAGATGGAATTCTTCGTCGAACCGTCGACGGCCAAGGAATGGCACCAGTACTGGATCGACACCCGGCTGCAGTGGTATGTCGACCTGGGCATCGATCCGCAGAACCTCCGGCTGTATGAACACCCCAAAGAGAAGCTGTCGCATTACTCGGACCGCACCGTCGACATCGAGTACAAGTTCGGTTTCGTCGGCAATCCGTGGGGCGAGCTGGAGGGCGTCGCCAATCGAACCGACTTCGACCTGTCCACGCACGCAAAGCATTCCGGCGCCGACCTGTCGTTCTACGACCAGGTGACCGACACCCGCTACACGCCCTACGTCATCGAACCGGCGGCAGGGCTGACGCGCTCGTTCATGTCGTTCCTCATCGATGCCTACAGCGAGGACGAAGCACCCAACGCCAAGGGCGCCATGGAGAAGCGGACGGTGCTTCGCCTCGACCCGCGCCTGGCGCCCGTCAAGGCCGCGGTGTTGCCGTTGTCGCGGCACGCCGACCTGAGCCCCAAGGCCCGCGACCTGGCGGCGGAATTGCGCAAGAGCTGGAACATCGATTTCGACGACGCCGGCGCCATCGGTCGTCGCTACCGGCGGCAGGACGAGGTGGGTACGCCGTTCTGCGTGACGGTCGATTTCGACTCATTGGAAGACGACGCCGTGACCGTGCGTGAGCGCGACGCCATGACGCAGGACCGGGTCGCGATCGGCGCCGTCTCCGATTACCTGGCCGCGCGTCTGAAGGGCTGCTAGCCGCCACGGCTCGCCTAAAGGTCTTGGTGGCGGGCGGACGCCCGGGCCGCCAACGACCGACGGGCGGCTTTCACGCCTGTTCTCAGCCGTGGCGTCCCTGCCCAATTACCGCTATTCCGGTCCTCGGATATTCGGCTTTCATTGGCCGGGCGATTTCGCAAATCAATTGCACCCATATATTATTTTCACTATTGAATGCCTTCCGCGATCAAATTCGAATCCGGTCCGATTATTCGCTCGGTATTGACCCGAACACATACCATCCCCCGACGTCGTTGGCGCTTTACGGCCCATTGTCCGGTCCTCGTGCGGACGCTGCAGGACAAGTCGTTTTCGGATTGAATCAAGTTTGCTTTGTTGATTCGATCAAGTTTACGTTCCCGGATCGACTCAAGTTTAGGGAGAACTGCGGCTTTTTGGCGATTCTTGCCTTACGATCCGGTCGTGGTGTCTATTGATTTTCGGGGTGCGACGCGGCCGTTGGAGCGGCGCGCAGGGTGGTGGTTGTGATGGTCCTCGACTTTTCGTGGCTGCCTCCTGAGATCAATTCGGCTCGGATATTCGCCGGTGCGGGGTCGGGGCCCTTGTTCGTGACCGCGGAGGCCTGGGACGCCCTGGCGTCCGACCTGTCGGCCGCGGCATCGTCGTTTCACTCCGTCGTCACCGGACTGACCAACGGGGCGTGGACGGGTCCGTCGTCGGCGGCCATGGCGGAGGCCGCGACTCCCTACGTGGGCTGGCTGAACGCGGCGGCGGCGCAAGCGAATTCGGCGGGCGCCGGGGCCCGCGCCGCGGCGACGGCGTTCGAGTCGGCGTTGGCGGCCACCGTGCCCCCGGCGGCGATCACGGCGAACCGCGAGCAGCTGCTGGCGTTGATCTCCGCGAACATCCTGGGGCAGAACACCCCGGCGATCTTCATGACCGAGTTCGAGTACATGGAGATGTGGGCGCAAGACGTGGCCGCGATGCTGGGCTATCACGGCGGGGCTATGGCGGCGGCCGCGGCGTTGCCGGCGTTCAGCCTGCCGGCGCTGAACCTGGCGGGGCTGTTGACCGCGCCGTTGGCCGGTGTGACGTCGGCTGTCGCCGGGTTGGCGTCGTCGGCAGGGGGCGCATTGGCGGCTCCGCTGACGTCGGTGACGGCGGTGGCCGGGTCCTCGATAGCGCAGGCATCGACGTTGGCGTCGTCGCTGCCGGTGTCCGGGCTGTCGACGCTCGCCCAGGCCGGGATGATGCCCGTGAGCATGATGATGTCGCCGATCATGATGGCGGCCCAGGCCGGCATGAGCGCGAATCCGGCGGCGCTGGCGGGTGCCACGAATCTGGCCGCCGACGCGCCGAAGTTCGTCAGCGAAGCCGCTCCCCTCGGGAAGGGGCTCGGCGGCGCCGGCGGGCTGGGCGCAGCGTCGGCGGAACTGGGCAAATCGCGCCTGGTCGGGGCGATGTCGGTGCCGCCGACGTGGCAGGGGTCGACGCCCGCCCGAATGGTCAGTGCCGCGATGTCGGGTCTGGGCAGCGAGGTGCCCGGCGCGGCCGCGGCGGCCGCGGGGGCGCCGGCGGGCGGCGGGATGCCGTTCATGCCGATGCCGATGGGTGGTATGGGCGCCGGCGGCGGCATGCCCGGCGGAATGATGGGCCGCGGCGGAGCGAGCCCCCATGTCGTGCAGTCGCGGCCCAGTGTGGTGCCGCGGGTCGGAGTTGGTTAGGGCGGGGGTGATAGGTCGGGACTGCGCGTTGGGCGCCATGGCGGCGCCTAACTGAAACATTTGTTTGTAAGGAAAGGAGCAGTGTGGTGGCTACACGGTTTATGACCGATCCGCATGCGATGCGGGCGATGGCAGGTCGTTTCGACGTGCATGCGCAGACGGTTTCGGACGAGGCGCGCCGGATGTGGGCCTCATCCCAAAGCATTTCTGGCGCTGGTTGGAGTGGCGCGGCTGAGGCGACGTCCTACAGCACGATGGGACAGATGAATCAGGCGTTTCACAACATTGTGAACATGCTGCAGGGCGTTCGTGACGGGCTGATCCGCGACGCGAACAACTACGAGCAGCAAGAGCAGGCTTCGCAGCAAATTTTGAGCAGCTAGTTGCTCCACGAGACTTTAGGAGGGTTGTGCGATGACGATTAATTACCAGTTCGGAGATGTGGACGCCCACGGCGCGACGATTCGCGCCCAGGCGGCGTCGTTGGAGGCCGAGCACCAGTCCATCGTTCGCGATGTGCTGGCCGCTGGTGACTTCTGGGGTGGCGCCGGTTCGGTGGCCTGCCAGGAGTTCATCACCCAGTTGGGTCGTAACTTCCAGGTGATTTACGAGCAGGCCAACGCCCACGGCCAGAAGGTGCAGAGCGCCGGTAGCAACATGGCCAGCACCGACAGCGCCGTCGGGTCGAGCTGGGCCTAGCCGGCTACCCAAGGGCGCGGGTAACACCGCGGTGTTACCCGCGCCTGCGGCGCTGCCCCACACCCATACGCCTGCGCGGGTAACGAGAACCGGTCTCCGATGCGAATTCACCGTCACGACGGGCTGGACTGTTTGGTGAAACCCCGGACTTTTCACGGGCGATGGCCTTACTATCAGGCAGTGGTGTCTGTCGATCGTTGGACTGTGCCGTTCATGCGGCTGGCTGGCTTGGGGGTGTGATGGTTCCCGCTTTTACGTTCTTCCCGCCGGAGATCAATTCGGCGTTGATGTTCGCCGGGGCGGGTTCGGGGCCCTTGTTCATGGCGGCCGCCGCATGGGACTCCCTGGCGTCTGACCTTTCGGGGGCGGCGGCGTCGTTTCAAACGGTGGTCTCCGGGCTGACCGACGGGCCCTGGTCGGGTCCGGCGTCGATGTCCATGGCGGCGGCGGCGACGCCCTACGTCGGGTGGTTGAGTGCGGCGGCCGCACAGGCCGAATCGGCCGGGCTGCAGGCCCGAACGGCGGCCTCGGCGTTCGAGACCGCGTTGGCCGCGACCGTACCCACGCCCGCGATCGCGGCGAATCGTGCCCAGTTGATGGCGCTGATCGCCACGAACATCCTGGGCCAGAACACGCCGGCGATCTTCATGACCGAGTTCGAGTACATGGAGATGTGGGCCCAGGACGTGGCCGCGATGGTGGGCTATCACGGCGGCGCGATGGGAGTGGCCGCGGCGCTGCCGGCGTTCAGCGTGCCGCCGGTGAACCTGGCGGGCTTGGCCGGGGTGCTGTCGGCGCCGCTGACGGGCTTGGCGTCACCGCTGGGCAACGTGGCGTCGTCGGTGACGAGCGCGGTTTCCGGTTTGGGCGTGACCGCGATGGCCGGGTCCGCGGTGGCGCAGGTGTCCTCGCTGGCTTCGTCGGTGCCGGTGTCCGGGCTGTCGACGGTCGCGCAGGTCGGGATGATGCCGGTGAGCATGATGATGTCGCCGATCATGATGGCGGCCCAAGCGGGAATGAGCGCGAATCCGGCGGCGCTGGCCGGGGCCACGGGTGCGGCCGGCGCCCTCGACCCGGCGAAGTTCGTCAGCAGCGCCGTGCCCGACGCGAAAGGGCTCGGCGGTGCCGGGCTGGGCGGCTTGGGCGGCGCCTCGGCCGGCCTGGGCAAGGCGCGCCTGGTCGGGGCGATGTCGGTGCCCCCGACCTGGCAGGGATCGGCGCCGTCTCGGATGGTCAGCGCAGCGATGTCGGGTGTGGGCCCCGAGATGCCTGCCGCGGCGGCGGCCGGAGCGCCGGCGGGCGGCGGGATGCCGATGATGCCGATGCCCATGGGTGGCATGGGCGCCGGGGCGGGCATGCCCGGCGGGATGTTGGGGCGCGGCGGGGCCAGCCCGAATCATGTGGTGCAGCAGCGGCCCAGCGTGGTGCCGCGGACCGGAGTTGGGTAGGTCGTCGGAAAGGGCAGGTGATTACGTCGGGGTTGCGGCTGGCGGCCCCACGGGGCACGGGTTTGATCACGGGTTTTGCCCCGGATCGCGCACTGTTTCGCAACGAAGCGAAATCGGTCAATCCCGGATATTGTCCTCAGGAGTGACTTAGGATACGAAGCGCCTGGTGGTGATGAGTTCGCCATCGTGTGCTCAACGTGAACGAGACGGCTGTGGAAGGGGGCAACGTGCTTTTGCCTCTAGGTTCGCCGCTGCCGGACGATTCGGTGGCGGCAAAGCGTGGTGAGTCGGGGATGCTCGGCGGTCTATCGGTTCCGCTGAAGTGGGGGGTCGCGGTTCCCCCGGACGACTACGACCACTGGGCACCGGAGCCGGAAGAGGGCGCCGATGCCAAGGAGCAAGCCAGCGACGGGTTGAACCCCGAGGCGGGCGCCGACGGCACGGACGAATGGAACGAGTGGGACGAATGGGCCGCCTGGGAGGGCGAGGCCGAACCCCGCTTCGACATGCCGCGAACGACGAGCGTGATACCGAATTCTCCGGCGGCGGGTTGATCGAGAAGCCCCGGATACCAAGACCAACCGTATGAGAAATCCGAGAAGTTAAATCCAGAAGGAGAAAGGCAACATGGCAACACGTTTTATGACCGACCCGCACGAGATGCGGGCGATGGCGGGCCGTTTCGAGGTCCACGCGCAGACCGTTGAGGACGAGGCCCGCAAGATGTGGGCGTCGTCGATGAACATCGCCGGTGCCGGCTGGAGTGGCCAGGCGCAGGCGACCTCCTACGACACCATGGGTCAGATGAATCAGGCCTTCCGCAACATCGTGAACATGCTGCACGGTGTGCGTGACGGGCTGATCCGCGACGCCAACAACTACGAGCAGCAAGAGCAGGCTTCCCAGCAGATCCTCGGCAGCTAGCCCAACGGCGCTGTCGTCCAACAACTTCCAAGACTTGAAAGGACGTAAACATGACCATCAATTACCAGTTTGGCGACGTCGACGCCCACGGCGCGACGATTCGCGCCCAGGCCGCGTCGTTGGAGGCCGAGCACCAGTCCATCGTTCGCGATGTGCTGGCTGCTGGTGACTTCTGGGGTGGCGCCGGTTCGGTGGCCTGCCAGGAGTTCATCACCCAGTTGGGTCGTAACTTCCAGGTGATTTACGAGCAGGCCAACGCCCACGGCCAGAAGGTGCAGAGCGCCGGTAGCAACATGGCGAGCACCGACAGCGCCGTCGGCTCGAGCTGGGCCTGACGAAGACCGGTTGACGGCGGCACTCCGCCGTCACCGCTGAGTAGTGCAAGACCGACCCCCGGGCACTGGGTGCCCGGGGGTCGGTTCGTCTGCGCGTGACAAGCTCAGAATCGGCCGCCGCCGCCCATGAGACCGCCCCCCGACGGGCTTCCGGAGGGGCCGAACGACGTCGGGCTCCAGCCGCCGAACCCGCCGCGCATCGACCCGCCGAGCAGATCGCCGATGATGAGCCCGCCGATCATGGCGCCGGTGTCGCCGCCGCCGCGGCGGGCGTAGAGGCGCTGCGCCTGCTGTACGTCGGCATTCGCCAATGCCTGCGCCTGCGCGGCCAGCGTCGAGGCCGCGTTGGCGTGCGCGATCGCCTCGGCCACGTTGGTCGACCGCTTGTCCTGCGCGGCCTGCACGTGTCGCTTGGCTTCGGCGAGCCGCGTCCGGGCCTCCGCCCCGATGCTGCCGCGGCGGGTGTCGATGTATTCGGAGACGCCGCGGACCCGCGTCTGGGCCGTGAACAGCGCCTGCTCGAA
The DNA here is from genome assembly GCF_001666745.1 of Mycobacterium sp. E2699. Classification (NCBI taxonomy): domain Bacteria; kingdom Bacillati; phylum Actinomycetota; class Actinomycetes; order Mycobacteriales; family Mycobacteriaceae; genus Mycobacterium; species Mycobacterium sp. E2699. The sequence goes on from NZ_LZJH01000067.1 coordinate 25,109, forward strand.
GGAACGGTTGAGCCGCTCGGCGTCCGCCTGCTCCTGGGCCACGGTCGCCAGGACGCGGTCGAGGTCGGCGCCGGCCTTGGTGAGCCGGGCGAATGCGCCGAGCGGGTCGGCGGACCCACCACCGGTGTGGCGCGAGTAGTCGAGGGCCCCGGTCGCCGCGTCGCGGGCCGCGGTCAGCTCCGCGGCGTGGCCCGATCCGGTCTTGCGCAACTGCTCGTCGGCGCGCGCGATGACGGCCTGGATGTCGTCGGCGAGCGACGGCAGTGTGGCGATCGCGTGCCTGATGTCCTCGCCCGCGTTGTCGATCGCATCCAACAGCGCACGGGCTTGCCCGAGCGCGGACTCGGCCGCATGGTAGGCGTCCACCAAGCCCGCCTGCTTACCGCTCTCGGCGTGGCCGGCCCGATCCCGGGCCGTCCCGATGTTGCGGTCCGCGAACGCGAGCCGCTCCTTCGCGCCAGCGACGTTGCCGGCCACCGAAGTCAGTGCGGCGGGGTCGAATTCGTTGCGCAGCTCGGCCAGCCGCTGTTCCGCGGGGGCGATGCGGCTGGTGAGTTCGACATACTGCTGGGTCAGGGCGTCCAGCCGCGACGCGGCGTTGAGCACCAAATCCCGCAGCTTTTCGAACGCCTCCTGCTGTGATTCCAGTTCGCGGTCGGCGCGCGCCGCCGAGACGATCACCCGGGTCAACAACTCGCGGCGTTGCGCCGGCGTCTCGGGCGTGCTGTCGTCGAGCTGATGACGGACCGTAAAGGCTTGCGACAGAGCCGCTTTGGCGTTGTCGACCGCCCGGGTGAAGGGTTCGGTCCGCTGCTGACCGAACTCGTCGACCGCCAGCGCCAGCTCGTTGGTGCTGGTGCGCACCGCGTTGTCGACGTCCACCACCATCGAGCGCGACAGGTCGTCGAGGGCCTCCAGCGGCACGGCGGCCAGCGCGTCGGCGTCGGTGGGGTCGAGGCGCCGCGCCGCGTCCAGTGCCGCGGCGAGCCGCCGTCGCCGGCGATAGCGCATCACCACCAGCAGGGCGGCGGCGGCGACGGCGATGGCGATGAGCGCGACGAGCAGGACGACCCGGCCCGACGAAGGCGGCGCGGTGTTCAGCCCGTTGGCCGCCGCGATCGCGGCGCCGCTCCAGTCGCCGTTGTGCAGCGCGGGTTCGATCTTGGTGCGGCGCAGTTGATCCACCTGGCCGGCTTTGACGCTCTTGATCGCCGACGGGACGAGGAAGGCGTACGCCCTTCCGGTGGTGGCTACCGCCAGCAGCGCGTCGTAGTCGCCCAGGTCGCTGAGGCTTCTGGTCCGCAGTGCCCAGTTCTCCGCGGTCTGCCCGGAGAAGTCGTCGACGTAGACCACCCACAGCCGGATGTGGCGAGCGGCGTACAGCTTGTCGGTGGCCGACGTCACCGCGGCGCGGCCGGAATCCGACAGGACGTGCGCGCCGTCGGTGACCTGATCCGGCAGCGGGAACGGCGGTTGCGCGGCCGCCGTCGGCGCCGGCAGCAGCCCCCCGCACAGCCCCATGAGGATCGCCAGCATCACGCCGATCAACCGAGCGGTGCGCATAGGTCAATGTAGCCCGCGTTCCCTGGCAGACTGTGCCTCGGTGATGAACACGGTGACCACGAATCAACAAGACCCCTACGACGACTTCGACCGGAAGCGGCGGGTGCGCGAGGCGCCGAAGACCGCGGGTCTGCCGGGCACGGAAGGCCAGCATCGCACCGATTTCGCGCGCGACCGGGCCCGGGTGCTGCACAGCGCCGCGCTGCGCCGCCTGGCCGACAAGACTCAGGTCGTCGGGCCCCGCGAAGGCGACACCCCACGCACCCGGTTGACCCACTCCCTGGAGGTGGCCCAGATCGGGCGGGGCATGGCGGTCGGGCTGGGCTGCGACCTCGACCTCGTCGAGCTCGCCGGGCTGGCCCACGACATCGGGCATCCGCCCTACGGGCACAACGGCGAGCGCGCGCTCGACGAGTTCGCCGCGACGTGCGGCGGCTTCGAGGGCAACGCGCAGAACTTCCGGATCCTGACCAGCCTCGAGCCCAAAGTGCTTGACGAGCAAGGAAATAGCGCCGGGCTCAACCTCACTCGGGCCGCCCTGGACGCCGTCACCAAGTACCCGTGGACCCGCCGCGAGGGTCTGGGGAAGGGGAGGACCAAGTTCGGCTTCTACGACGAGGACCGCGAACCGGCGGCGTGGGTTCGTGCCTCGGCGCCGGTGCACCGGTCGTGCCTGGAGGCCCAGGTGATGGATTGGGCCGACGACGTCGCCTATTCGGTGCACGACGTCGAGGACGGCGTCGTATCGCAGCGCATCGACCTGCGCGTGCTCGCCGACGACGACGAGGCGGCCACACTGGCCGAGCTGGGCGCGAGCGAATATCCCCGGGTCAGCGCCGACGATTTCATGGCGGCCGCCCGACGGCTGTCGAGCCTGCCCGTGGTCGCCGCGGTCGGCAAGTACGACGCCACGCTGGCGGCGTCCGTCGCGCTCAAGCGATTGACCAGTGAATTGGTGGGCCGGTTCGCCTCGGCCGCCATCGCGACCACCCGCGCGGCCGCCGGACCCGGCCCCCTGGTGCGCTATGCGGCCGACCTGCAGGTGCCCGACCTGGTGCGCGCCGAGGTCGCGCTGCTGAAAATCCTGGCGCTGCAGTTCATCATGTCCGACCCCCGGCACCTGGCAACCCAGGCCCGGCAGCGCGAACGCATCCACCGGGTGGCGCAATGGCTGTACGCCGGGGCGCCCGGAACGCTCGACCCCGGCTACGCCGCGACGTTCACCGCAGCGGCCGACGACCGGGCCCGGCTGCGGGTCGTCGTCGACCAGATCGCCTCGTACACCGAGGGCCGGCTGGAGCGCATCGATACCAGCCCGCCGACCGGCGCGCGTTAGGCTCCCGTCATGACCAAACTCGCCGTCGCCGCCGCCTTGCTGTCGCTTCCCGTCGTCGCGGTGAGCGCCTGCAGTTCGCCCCAGCACGCGACCAGCCAGACGGGCACCACGCCGCCGGTCCAAACCGCGTCCCCCGCCCCGTCGGCGACGTCGAGCCCGGCGCCCGCCGCGGGATCGCTCACCGCGAACCTCAAGACGGCCGACGGAAAGGAAGTCGCCACCGCCACCTTCGATTTCAGCAACGGCTATGCGACCGTGACGGTCAAGACGGTGGCCGGCGGCATGCTGGCGCCCGGCTTCCACGACATGCACGTCCATCAGATCGGCAAATGTGAGCCCAACTCGGTCGCTCCGACCGGGGGCCCGCCCGGGAACTTCCTGTCGGCCGGCGGTCACTTCCAGGCGCCCGGGCACACCGGGATGCCCGAGAGCGGCGACCTGACGATGCTCGAAGTGCGCCAGGACGGTTCGGCGTACCTGGTGACCACCACCGACGCGTTCACCCGGGACCAGCTGCTGGCCGGCGACAAGACCGCCCTGATGATCCACGGCGCGCAAGACACCCCCAACGCGATGGATCGAATCGCGTGTGGGGTGATCGGGACCGGCTAGCCCGCACGGTCGTTTTAGACTGGGCCGATGGCCGGCCGGATCTCTGATCGCGATATCGCCGCCATCCGCGAAAAAGCCCGCATCGAGGACGTCGTCGGCGACTACGTGCAATTGCGGCGCGCCGGCGCCGATTCCCTCAAGGGGCTGTGCCCGTTCCACGACGAGAAGTCGCCGTCGTTCCACGTCCGCCCCAACCACGGCCACTTCCACTGCTTCGGCTGCGGCGAGGGCGGCGACGTGTACGCGTTCATCCAGAAGATCGAACACGTCAGCTTCGTCGAGGCGGTCGAACTGCTGGCCGACCGGGTCGGCCACACCATCAGCTACACGGGGCCGGCCACCAGCGTGCAGCGCGACCGCGGTAGCCGCAGCCGGCTCGTCGCGGCCAACGCGGCCGCCGCCGAGTTCTACGCCGCGGCGCTGGAGTCCGACGAGGCGGCACCGGCCCGCCAGTACCTGGCGGAGCGGAACTTCGACGCCGAGGCGGCGCGCCATTTCGGCTGCGGATTCGCCCCGTCGGGCTGGGACTCGCTGACAAAACACTTGCAGCGCAAGGGTTTCGAGTTCAAGGAGCTGGAGGCGGCGGGGCTGTCGCGGGAGGGACGCCGCGGCCCGATGGACCGCTTCCACCGGCGGCTGCTGTGGCCCATCCGCACCGCGGCCGGCGAGGTGATCGGGTTCGGGGCCCGCCGGCTGTTCGACGACGACCCCATGGAAGCCAAATACATCAACACGCCCGAGACCGTGCTCTACAAGAAGTCGGCGGTGATGTTCGGCATCGACCTGGCCAAGCGCGACATCGCCAAGGGGCACCAGGCCGTCGTCGTCGAGGGCTACACCGACGTGATGGCGATGCACCTGGCCGGGGTCACCACCGCCGTCGCCTCCTGCGGCACCGCGTTCGGCGACGAGCACCTGGCCATGCTGCGCCGGCTGATGATGGACGACAGCTTCTTTCGCGGCGAGCTGATCTACGTGTTCGACGGCGACGCGGCCGGGCGGGCCGCCGCCCTGAAGGCGTTCGGCGGCGAGCAGAACCTGGCCGGGCAGTCCTTCGTCGCCGTCGCCCCGGACGGCATGGACCCGTGCGACCTGCGGCTCAAGGCCGGTGACGTCGCGTTGCGCGACCTGGTCGCGCGGCGAACCCCGTTGTTCGAGTTCGCCATTCGCACCACGCTGGCCGAGGTGGACCTGGACAGCGCCGAGGGCAGGGTCGCCGCGCTGCGCCGTTGCGTACCGATGGTGAGCCAGATCAAGGACCCCACCCTGCGCGACGAGTACGCCCGCCAGCTCGCCGGCTGGGTCGGCTGGGACGACGTCGCGCAGGTCATCGAGCGCGTCCGGACCGAGGCCAAAAAGTCCCGGGTCCCGGACCGGCGTGGCCAGGCAGCCGAGCCGCCCCGCCGGGCCGAGCAGCGGCCCGCCGCGGTGCGCGCCGAGCCGGCCGCGGCCCGTCCCGACCCCCGCGACCCGATCCTGTGGGCCCAGCGGGAGGCGCTCAAGTCGGCGCTGCAGTATCCGGCGCTGGCCGGGCCGGTGTTCGACACCCTGACCGTCGAGAGCTTCACCCATCCCGGGTACGCGGCCGTCCGCGCGGCCATCGAGGCCGCCGGCGGCACCTCCACCGGTATCACGGGGGCGGAATGGATCGAGGCGGTGCGGCACCGGACCACGTCGGCTTTGACCGCGAGCCTGATCAGCGAGCTGGGGGTGGAGGCCGTCGCGGTCGACGACGAGAAGCTACCGCGCTACATCGCCGGGGTGCTGGCCCGGCTGCAGGAGGTCTGGATGGGCCGGCAGATCGCCGAGGTCAAGTCCAAGCTGCAGCGCATGTCGCCCATCGAGCAGGGCGACGAGTACCACGCGCTGTTCGGCGACCTGGTCGCCATGGAGGCCTATCGGCGCAGTCTGTTGGAGCAGGCTAGCGGCGACGATCTGACGGTGTGAGGGCCGGCTCGGCCGGCCGCTCCTGGACCCGGTCCACGACCGCCGTCTGGTCGTCGATCTCGGCCAGCGTCACGAACCCGGCGTCGGGGGAGATCCGGTTGGCGATCTTGCGGCGCCCCCCTTCGATCACCGACTTGGCCATGGGACTGCTGGTCAGCGCGCGATACGTGCCGACGATCTGCTCGTATCGGCGACGCCCGGCCTTCGAGCCCAGCACGTAACCCAGTCCGAGCACCACGACATACCGGATCAAAGCGTTCCTCCCGACGATCGATGGCTCCATCCTGCCTCACTCGGCCGGGTGCGTGCGCGGTTGATCCGCTTGGCGACGGCGCCGACCGCTGATTGCCGGACGAAAATGCCGGTCCCTGCCAGTTGGGCGCGGTTATGCCAGTACGCTAGAGTCGTCCCGCGATCGTGTTGATCCCCTGTAGCTCAATTGGCAGAGCGTTCGGCTGTTAACCGATAGGTTCCTGGTTCGAGTCCAGGCGGGGGAGCAAAGTCAAGCTCTCGTCACTTCCATTCCAGCCCCTTCATGGGTGAATACCGGGCTGTGGCGCATGCGTTCAGGGCGGAAAGGTCGCCGGGATTCGGCCGCCGCACCCTCGAGGTCTGGGATTCACCGTCGAAGCCGCCCGTGGCGCCGTGAACTACTGTGAGCACGACCCATGAGGAGGGTTGATGGAATTCCTCGTCACCATGACCACCCATGTCCCCGAGGGAACGCCGCCGGAGGCCGTCGACGAAGTGCGGGCCCGGGAGGCCAAGCATTCCCGCGGGCTGGCCGAGCGGGGCAGTCTGTTGCGCCTGTGGCGACCGCCGCTGCGGCCGGGCGAATGGCGCACCCTCGGCCTGTTCGCGGCCGACGAGGAGGACCAGCTCGAGGAGGTGCTGGCCTCGATGCCGCTGCGGGTCTGGCGCACCGACGAGGTGACAGCGCTGACGGCGCACCCGAACGATCCGGCCGGCCGGGCGGAGCAGGGCCCCGGCCGGGCCGCGGAATTCCTGACGACGACCACCGTCGACGTCCCGAAGGGGGTACGGCGCGAGGTCGTCGATGATGCGGTGTCGCGGCAGGCCGAGCGCGCGCGTGAGCTCGCCGAGCACGGGCACCTCGAGCGACTGTGGATGCTGTTGGCTGAGCCCCGCGGGCCCCGCGCGCTGGGGCTGTGGCGCGCCCCGGACGTCGAGGGCATGACGGCGATCCTGGAATCACTGCCCCTGCACCCGTGGATGAGCGTGACGACCACGCCGCTGACGCCACATCCCAACGACCCGGCCTGCAACGGGGATTAGCGGCGGGTCGCCGCCGTCGGGTTAGCGGCGATCGCGAGCGCGGCGTAGCCGGGTGAAGCGGGTCGCCGCCCTTGGGTTAGCGGTGATCGCGAGCGCGGCGTAGCCGGGTGAAGCGGGTCGCCGCCCTTGGGTTAGTCGTAGACGGGCCGCCACATGGTGTCGTGGACGGCCTGCCGGACGTCGCCGTGCGTCCTGGTGGCCACTCCGTCGTCGACGGCGGCGTGATAGACCGCCTCGGCGACGGCGGCGGAAATCTCGCGCAGGTTCTGCACGTCCGGCAGCAGCGAGTCGCCGGGATTCGTCGGATTTGCCTGGTGCACAATGGCTTTCGCCGCCGCCTGCAGCATGCCCCGGGTAACCAGCCGGGCGCGAGCGACGATGATGCCCAGCCCGATGCCCGGGAACACCAGCACGTTGTTGGCCTGGCCGATGGTGTAGGTGGTGCCCTCGTACTCAATGGGGGCGACGGGGGTGCCGGTGGTGATCAGCGCTCTGCCCTCCGACCACCGCAGCACGTCGGCCGGCATGGCCTCCATCCGCGAGGTGGGGTTGGACAGCGGGAAGATCATCGGCCGTTCGCAGGATGCGGTCATCGCCTCGACGACCTTCTGGTCGAACGCGCCGAACACCGTCGACGAGCCCAGCAGGATGGTGGGCGATGCGAGCTTTATCGCGTCCACCAGGCCCACCCGATCCCGGCCCACGCCGAGCCGTTGGCGGTCCTTGGCGTAAGGCAGCTGGAAGTCGCGCAGGTCGTCCATGTCGTCGAAGAGCAGGCCCTGCCTGTCGATCGGCCAGATCTGCGACGCGGCCTGTTCGGCGGTGGCGCCGTCGGCGACCATCGCGTCACGGATCTGGTCGGCCACACCGATCCCGGCGGTCCCGGCGCCGAAGACGATCACTTTCTGGTCGCGCAGCGGGATCCCGCTGACGTGGCACCCGCCGTACACCGCCGCCACGACCACCGCGCCGGTGCCCTGGATGTCGTCGTTGAACACGCAGTAGTGGTCGCCGTAGGTCTGCAGGATCTTGCGCGCATTGAGCGGCCCGAAGTCCTCGAAATGCAGGATCGCGTGCGGAAACATCTGGTGGGCGGTCTCGATGTAGCGCCTGATGAATTCGTCGTACTCCTCGCCGCGGCGACGGGCGTGGCGATTGCCGAGATAGAACGGGTCGGCCAGGAGCTGTTCGTTGTCGGTGCCGACATCGAGGGACACCGCGATGCACCGGCGCGGGTCGATGCCCCCGCCGGCGGTGTAGAGCGCCAATTTTCCCACGGCAATCTGGATTCCGCCCACGCCCCAGTCGCCGATCCCCAAGATGGCTTCGGCGTCGGTGCATACGATCAGGTCGACTTCCTCGGGCCCCAGACCGAAGGTGCGGAAGGCCTCGGCGATCTCGTCCGGCTCGTCGATGCTCAGGAAAAGCCCACGCTGCCCGCGGTATTCGTCGGAGAAGCGTTGAATGGCCTCCCCGACCGTCGGCGTGTAGACCACCGGCATCAGTTCGGTCAGGTGGTCGGTCAGCACCTTGTAGTACAGGATTTCGTGGCGGTAGTGCAGCTGCTCGAGAAGCAGGTTGCGGCCCAGATCCGTTGCCAGGCTCTGCAATTGATGCCATACCCGGTCGGCTTGTTCGTCGAGGGTGAGCACCGCCGACGGAAGACGTCCCGTGAGCCCCAGCCGGCGCCGTTGCTCGTGCGTGAAGCCCACCCCGCGATTCAGGCTCGGCGCGGCCAGCGCGGGGGGGATCCGCGGCGTGCAGGGATCGCTCATCTCAGCCTCCAGGGAGTTGGCCCGTTAGGCCACCGTAGCGCCGATCGCGGTTAACGCATCTTGAAGAGCACTTGACGTTCGATGATGGGTTAATTCAGCGGGAAGCCGTGGCCCCGGTGGGCGGAGGGCGGGAGTCCCGGCCGGTGGCCGTCGCCGGACCGCCGGCCCGGCGTATCGCCTCTGCGGCCAGCCGCCGGCCCAGCCTGATCGGGGCGACCGACCGCTCCATCTTGGAGCCGGCCAGGGCGCCGTCGTAGAGGAGCTGGATTTCGCGCGCCGGGCGCGAGGCCCGGGTGATCCCCGCGGCGACGAGCAGCGCGGTCAACGTCGAATGCATCCACCGGCGATGAGCTCGCACCGGAGCGAGCTCGACACCGGGGTACTCGACCGCGGCGTTGGCGTACAAACAGCCCCGATAGCCGCGCTTGGGTGCGCGCGCGATCGCGAGGTCGAAAAACGCGAAGACCTTCTCTGTCGGCTCTTCCAATGCACAAACCGCCTCGTTCCACCGCTTGCGATCCGCCTGATCCAAATCGTTGAGGTAGGCCAGCACCAGCGCGTCCTTGGAGCCATACCAGGTGTAGAGGCTCGCCTTGGCAACCCCGGCGTCGCGCAGGATCTGATCGATCCCTACGGCTCTAATACCATGCGTCGCAAAGAGATCCGACGCGACGTTCAACAGACGCTCCGACGGTCGGGACACCCGCGGGTTATCAATCGCCGAGGGGCGGAGCGGGGCCGGAATTGCCTTCATGGCAGCAGCCTAACTCACGGAGGCTTCATAGACAGATCGGTCTGTCTATGACAGCGTCGCTGTCGTATCCGCAATCCATGAGGGGATCTTCACGTGAGCCTGTACCTGTATGAGATCGCAGCGGACGGGGCCGAACGCGCCGACGCCACGCACCTGATCAAAGAGCTGGACGCGCGCCTCTATGCCGCCGGTGGCGAACTGATCGAAGCCCAGGTGACCCGTCACCCGCACCGCATTTTCGCGGTGACCGAATTCCCGGCAGCCCCGCCGCCCCGGCTCGACGCGGCCTCCTTCGGGGTCGAGGACATCAGCGGTCCCGACGAGGTACGCCTGGTCGGCGCCGACCTCGATGAGCTGAAGGCGATCCGTCCGGCCGCGGGATACCTGGTGGAGTGGGATCTGCCGGCGGGCTTGGACATGCAGACCTACCTGGACCGCAAGAAGGCCAAAGCCCCGCGTTATGCCGACGTGCCCGAGGTCAGCTTCCTGCGCACCTACGTGCGCGCCGACATGTACAAATGCCTGTGTTTCTACGACGCACCCGACGAATCGGCGGTCCGTCGCGCCCGAGAGGCCGTCGACACTCCGGTCGATCGGTTGCACGGACTAGAGGGCCCACTGCGATGACCGCGGTGCTTGACCGCGCCGCCGACGCCGCGCTGGCGCAGGTGACCGCCGCTGTTGCTGCCCGGGCCAGGGCCTTGGACGACCAGACCACCGATGTACGCGCCGATCTCGCGGCGCTTGGCGCGGCGAGGCTGTTCGATCTCGGTCTCGGCGGCAGTGGACTCGACCGCATGGTGCGAGTCATCGAGGAGGTGTCTGGGCACAGCCTGGCGGTCGGTTTCTCCGCGTGGGCTCACCGCATGACGATCGAATACCTGAGTTACGCTCCCGCCCCGTTGTGGGACCAACACGCGGACCCGCTGCGCCGCGGCGCGCGTCCGGGTGTCACGGCGATGGCCTCGGCGTTCAAACAGCTTGCCGGGCTGGGCCAGATACCGCTGGTCGCCCGCCCGGCCGCTGGCGGGTTGCGGATCAGTGGTCCGATCTCGTGGGCTTCCAACCTGTTCGAGGGCGCAGTGATCGTGGCACCTGCGCAGGACACCCACGGCCGCACGTATGTGGTCGTCGTCGACGCCGACACGATCGGTGTCGATATCCATTCCGCACCCCGGCTGATGGCCCTGGGCGCCACCGCGTCGACGTCACTGCACTTCGACGATGTTGCGGTGCCTGACGGCAACGTCCTGAGCACCGACCTTCGGGCGTTCGTGGCGCGGGTGCGGCCGCCGTTTCTGCTGCTGCAGAGCGCCTTCTGCGTCGGCGTTGCGCGCGCCGCGTTGTCGGGGGCCGGGAAAACGCGCGACCAGACCGCCGCGCTTTTCGCCCCCGAGGCGGCCGCGCTGGCGGAGGAAAGCGAAGAGTTGCGCGAACGGCTTTATCGCTTTGCCGCCGATCCATCAACTCCGCGAGTGCCGGAGCTGATCAGGTTGCGCCTGTCCGCCGCCGCTTTGGCCGTCGCGTCGACCCGGCTGGAAGCCGCGCTGAGCGGGGGTGCCGGCTATGCGATGAGCAGCGCGGCGAATAGGCGGTTTCGCGAGGCCGCGTTCCTGCCGATCCAGTCGCCCTCGGAAGGACACCTGCGGTGGGAACTCCAGCAGTACGAATAGTCAATGGGCACAAGAAATTCGGTGGGACGGCAGTGCTCGCCGACATCGACCTGACGGTGTGCACGGGAGAAGTCGTCGCGATCGTCGGGCGCAGTGGCTCCGGCAAGTCGACATTACTGCGGCTAATTGCCGGCCTGGACGAGCTGAGCTCCGGCTCGATCACCTGGCCCGCGGACGGGTCGCGGCCGCAGACGGGCGTGGTATTTCAGCAACCGCTGCTCATGCCCTGGCTTACGGCCGCCGAAAACGTCGTCTTTGCCCGACGATTCGCCGCGCACCGCAAGACCTTCGACGCTGGCTACGCCGCCCACTTGATCACGCGGTTCGGTCTCGACGGTCTCGCCGACCGGTATCCCGAGCAGCTGTCAGGGGGGCAGGCGCAACGCGTCGCGGTCCTGCGTGCGGTGGCCACCCGGCCGCGGCTGCTGCTGCTCGACGAGCCGTTCAGCGCACTCGATCCAGCGACCCGCGACGAGCTACAGCTCTGGTTGGCCGATTTGGCGGCCGAATTGGGGGTGACCGTCGTGCTGGTCACCCACGACGTCGACGAGGCGTTGGCGCTGGCGCAGCGAGTCGTGCTGCTGGGCGAAGACGGACGTATCCGCCGGCAATGGCTTCTCGACGAGCTGCCCTCGATCGACCGCACAACGCTGCGTGAAGAGGTCCTCGAGAACTATCGGCTCGGCGCGACGGTATCGCCGTGAGCCGCCCGGTCGTGTCGCGGCGGCAGTTGCTGGCGGGAGCAGTTGGGTTGGCCGGCGCCGGCGGACTGCTCGGCCTGGCCGATCTGGCGCGTGCCGCGGCCACCGATCCCACCAACGGCACGGGCCGGTTGCGGGTGGGCTATCTACCCATCACTGACGCGGCACCGCTGCTGATAGCCCATGCTGCCGGCCTGTACCCCAGGGGTGTGGTCAGCTCGGCGAGGCCGGTGCTGTTCCGCAGCTGGGCGTCGCTGGCCGAGGCGTTCGTCAGCCGCCAGATCGACGTCGCCCATCTGCTCATGCCGATGGCCGTGCAGCTGCGCTACGGACTGGGCAGCGGCGTGCGGGTGCTGGGGTGGAACCACACCAACGGCTCGGCGCTGACCGTAGCGGCGCACATCGTTGACATCGAGGACCTGGCCGGCACCCAGGTGGCCATCCCGTTCTGGTGGTCGATCCACAACGTCGTCCTGCAGGAACTTCTGCGGGCACACGGTCTGCGCCCGGTGTTGCGGCGCAGCGCCTCTCGTGCGGATCGCACCGTCGAGTTGATCGTGATGAGCCCGTCTGACATGGTGCCGGCCTTGGCCAACAGATCAATCGCCGGGTACGTGGTCGCCGATCCGTTCAATGCCGTCGCGGAGCTGAAGAAGATCGGGCGCATCCACACCTTCCTCGGCGACGTGTGGCGTGACCACGCTTGCTGCGTGCTGATCACCCGCGACGACATCATCGAGAGCCGGCCCGAGGCGGTGCAGTCGCTGACCGACGCGGTGGTCGCGGCCCAACTGCTCATCGACCTCGACCGCCGCGCGGCCGCGGCCGCGCTGGCAGGCGGCAAGTACCTGCCGCAACCCGAAGCGGCGGTGCGGCTCGCCCTGACCTACCCGTCGCCGCCCTACCGGTTCGTCCATCCGGACTGGGCGCCACAGCGTGTGGGTTTTCAGCCGTTTCCGTTCCCCAGCTTCACGCAGCGGCTCATCGAGGCGATGGCCCAGACCGTGGTGGACGGCGATCGGCGCTTCCTCCGCCGCCTCGAGCCGGGCCGGGTGCACGACGAACTCGTCGACGGCACATTCGTGCGGAAATCCCTTGAGAGTCATGGCGGTCCGCAGGCCTTCGGTCTTGCCGCCCTCACCCGAACCGAACAGGTGCAACCACTATGACCAGCATCGATGACATCGCCGCCCCTGCGGCGCCATCCGGCAGTGCCGCCGCGAACGGTGCCCGGCCGCATGGCATCCGGCGCTGGGTCTTGACCCAGGCTCTGCCGCCCGCAGCCGCGGCCGCAGCCGCTATCGCGATATGGTGGCTGACCACTGCGGTGCTGTCAGAATCCCATTCGCTGCTGCGGCAGACCGCTCCGCAGAAAGTGGCGCCCGCGCTGGCCGACCTGTTCAGCCGCGGCGTGCTGACGGCCGACATCGGGATCAGCTTGTGGCGCTTGCTGATTGGTTTACTCGCCGCAGCGGTGCTCGGGATTCCTGCGGGATTGCTGCTGGGACTGAGTGCGACGATCGATCGCGCCGCGCTGCCCCTCGTGCAGTTCGTGCGGATGATCTCCCCGCTGTCCTGGGCGCCGATCGCGGTGGCAGTGTTCGGCATCGGCAACCAACCGGTGATCTTCCTCATCATTGTGGCCGCCGTCTTTCCGATCCTGCTCAACACCGCCGCGGGCGTGCACGCTATCGAACCGGGTTACTTGCACGTCGCGCGGTCCTTTCACGCCACCCGCGTGGAGTTGCTGACCGCGGTGGTGTTGCCGGCCGTGCGCGGGCACGTGCTGACGGGACTCCGCACCGCATTGGGCATCGCCTGGGTGGTACTGGTTCCGGCCGAGATGCTCGGCGTGCGTTCGGGACTGGGCTACCAGATTCTCAACGCCCGCGATCAGCTCGCCTACGACCAGGTCGTTGCCGTGATCGTCGTGATCGGGATACTGGGATTCGCAATGGATTTCACCGCGCGGCGGGTCCTGGCGCCGCGCCGTACCGACCGTGCGCCGCGCGTCAACGCCTGATCCTGCACGTCCAGCACCAGTTTGGATATGTTGAATCCCAACAGAGTGGGGAAGTCCGTTGATCAGGCCGCGGGTGCTCGACGGAGCCGCGCAACGAACGGGTACAGCTGGCAGCCCAGGCAGATACCGAAGGCGGCGTTGAGGAAGGAGGCGAACAGCGCGAACGCCGTCGCGATCACGCCGAGAAGTGGTATCGCGGCGGCAAACCCGATGACCCCGACGACGGCGAACGTAAGGCCGACCAATTGGGCAAATTTCAACGGTGGCACCGGCTCCCGCTCCCGCACCGCTCCTAGGCGCGGTGCAACGAGTTTGGCGAATAGCGCCCCGTAGGGGCTGTTGCGCGGGCCGCGCAGCGCGCTGATCGCGAAAACGACTGCCTGGGCTCCCAGAATCGCCGCTGCGACAGATTGGCTGAACGCGGACACCACCAACGTGACCACAAGAACCGTGGTGGTGATCCACGCGGCGAAGCGCGGACCCCGCACGTCTACTTGACCGGTGTCAGTCGACATAATTCAACTCCTCCTCAAGCCACGAGAGGTTGTACCAGCCTGCGCAGGTCAGCAACCTTCGGCACCCCAGCGCTGCGGTACCGCTGCTGCCCGTCGGCATCGAAAATAAACGTGGTCGGCAGTGACAACACCGACAACTGCTTGGCGGCCACGGGGTCAGCGTCAATGTCGATTTCCACGTGTGACACCTCCGGGAGGGCGGTACACACTTGGTCGACCACGCGACGCACCGACGCGCACGGGCCGCACCAAGCAGCACTGAAGTGCACGATGGTGGGCCCCGTTCGGGACAAACCGAGTTCCGATGTGTCTTGCCGGAGTTCGGGGCTTGCTTGACGCAATACGCCCGACCGTCGGTTGATCACCGCGCCCAGCACGGTGGCGGTTGCCAGCGCCGCGATTGTCGCCGTCATGGCGGTCAACAGTGTGCTCATCAGGCCCCACAACTAAATTGGTGTCTTCAGATCGAGAAGTCTTCGCCATGCCATACACCGGCCTCGGGGGGCCGGATCACCCTGCCGGTCTGCTGCCCGTCGCTGGACGCCTCCAGCTTTGCCACCCGGGTGAGCAGAGATTGCAGGCTGACGCCCACGAGGTCGGGCATCATCGAGTCGTCGGGGGTGCCGCGCCCGGCCCGGCTGATGACCTGGCCCGGGACGCCGACGACCACGGCGCTCGACGGAACCTCTTTGACCACTACGGCGTTGGCGCCGATCCGGCTGTCGTCGCCGACTTTGATCGCGCCGAGGACCTTCGCGCCGGCGCCGATGATCACGCGGTCTCCGATTGTCGGGTGGCGTTTCCCTGTGTCGCTGCCGCTGCCCCCGAGCGTGACGCCGTGGTAAATCGTCACGTCGTGGCCCACCTCGGCGGTTTCGCCAATCACTACGCCGGTCGCGTGGTCGATGAACAGGCCCGGGCCCAGGACGGCACCGGGGTGGATCTCCACGCCGGTGAAAATGCGGGTGATTTCGGCGAACACGCGGGCTGCCAACCGGGCGCCGTGCCGCCACAGCCAATGGCTGACCCGATGGCCCCAGATCGCATGGACGCCGGGGTAGGCGAATATGACCTGCAGCGTGGTGGGCCTGGCCGGATCTCGCTCCCTGGCTGCCCGGATGTCCTGCCGCATTGTCGCGAGCACGGCTAGTCCGCCAGGTCGGCGAAGAGCGGTGTGCTCAGGTAGCGCTCACCGAAGCTGGGCAGGACGACCACCACGAGCTTGCCGGCGTTGGCCGGTCGCTGGGCCAGCTGCAGGGCGGCCACCACGGCCGCGCCGGATGAGATGCCGGACAGCAATCCCTCCTCCCGCGCCAACCGCCGGGCCATGACGAGCGACTCCTCGTTGCCGACCGCGATGACCTCGTCCACCAAGTCCATATCCAGCACCCCCGGGACAAACCCGGCGCCGATTCCCTGAATCGGGTGAGGCCCCTTCTGTCCACCGGACAGCACCGGGGAGGCTGCCGGCTCGACGGCCACAAATTGGACCGACGGGTTGCGTTCCTTGATGACTTGGGCGACCCCGGTGATGGTGCCGCCGGTGCCGACCCCGGCGACGAATATGTCGACCTTCCCGTCGGTGTCGCGCCACACCTCCTCGGCGGTGGTCGCGCGGTGGATGGCCGGGTTGGCCGGGTTCTCGAACTGTTGGGGCACGAAATACCGTTGGTCGGTCTTTGCCAGTTCCTCGGCCTTGGCGATGGCGCCCGGCATGCCTTCCGCGCCGGGCGTCAGCACGAGTTCTGCGCCGTAGGCACGCAGCAGTATGCGCCTCTCGATGCTCATGGTGTCGGGCATTGTCAGCACGCATCTGTAACCGCGTGCCGCGCACACCATCGCCAACGCGATGCCGGTGTTCCCGCTGGTCGGCTCAAGGATGATCGTGTCGGGTTTGATCAGGCCGGCTTTTTCGGCCGCGTCCAGCATGGCGACCCCGATGCGGTCCTTCACGCTGTTTGCCGGGTTGAAGGATTCCAGCTTGGCGACGACGTCGGCGACCGCGCCTTCGGTGACCCGGCGCAGCCGGACCAGCGGCGTGTTTCCGATCAGCTGCGTGACGTCCTCGGCGATACTCATGAAACTCCCTTAGGCGATGTCGGTACAGGGCTCGTCGGCCTGCCAGGTGATGTCGAATTCGATGGCGACGTCTATTGGAACGATAAGCGCAACGGGCGTGAATCGCTGTGACGCCCCCGCAAAAGCCTCACCGGTCAGTACGCGCCCGGAGCAGTTCTGCGATGTCGTTGCGGTCATTGTCATTGCGGTTGTACCCCGTGCGGGACGCACATAAAAGTCCGTTCCCGGCCAAACGATGTCATCGATAACCGAACCGTCGGCGCCGACGAGCGTGTGTCCGTCAGCGGCACTGAGACTCAAGGGGATTCGCACTTGGAACGGTCCAATGAGTTCGGATTCGGCGGTTGCGTGAGTATCGACCAGTCGAAGCTCGTCGCAGTTTTGCAGGGCACTGCCCGCCCCGGCGAGTAGGTAATTGTAGAGGTGCACCACGCGATCGGCATTGCGGTAGTGGCGAGTACCCGTCAGCCAGAAGCGAACGTCGCCGATTGTCGCGCCGTCGGTCGCGACGAGCCGGTAGTAACGGTAACCGCGCCCACCGCCGCCGTGGCTACTCGCCGAAAGCGTGCTGCCAATGCCAAGGGTGCGCCGATGCCGTCCCCGGCCGGGTTTGATGGTCAGCTGTGAACCCGAAACGTCTTGCCAATCAACCCCATTGGCTGACTTCTGCAGTTTCACGCCAATGCTGGTTTCGGAGGCCGTCCGTACGGAGTAGCCGCCCAGCTGTGGCTGCCCATCGAATTCGAAGGTGATCACCGGCCCAGGTGCCTCGTGTACGGCGACGGGCTCGTTCAGGGGCTGTGTGTCCAACGCCAAACCGTTGGTGAAGTGCCAGATTGCGGCCTGGGTTGCCGCGATGGCTTCATGTTCGCTGAGGTTGGCCGGTCCCAGCGGGTAGCCGGCAGCGCGCAATCGTTGGCTGAGCTCCGCGATGGGGTACGCCGGAAACGAGTGCCGCAGGATCCAGTCGACTTCGGCTTCGCGGCCGCGGGTGCGCAGGTGGGGCACGGCGGACCAGGAGCCAACCTGATAGCGCGATGGCAGGTGGGGCGCAACGCCGCTGAAGTCCAGCGAGTATGCCGACAGGTTGGGGTTCAGCCGGATCAGATCCGTACGTGCCCAGCTGCCGTCGGTGAAGCAGATTCTGTCGACGGTGTGGGAGTAGGTTCCGCCTCGGTAACGCGTCATGCGGGTGATGTCGGTGGCCGGCCGGACCACGAAGCGCCGGCGGGTCGCCACCCGCGCCACGGCGCGGTTGGGCATGGACAAGACGGTCATGGATGGTGATCTTCCTGAAAGAATTTGACGTGAATATGGCTGGGCGCAGCTCACGCCGCCGGGTAGACCGCGGGTCCAACCCACTGCGGGGAAAGCGCGAGGATTTCTACAGCGTCAGAGGGCGTCAGGAAATCAACAGCAGCGACAACAACAACAGTCCACGGCGGGGCGGCGCGAAGGTACGAAGCGCAGCTGAACGGCCTGTTGCATGCGCCCCACTATAGGGCCCGGCAAGGTGACTGTCAGATTTCGGGCCCGTTTCGCCGGTTTCACTCAGCGCCGGTGTAAACCTTCTCACTCCGCTGCGCATTCGCCTACGCTCGGCGCGCACGCCAGCCTAGGGTGGGCGATCATGAAGCTGCCGCGCGCGCCGCGGCACTGAACCGAGTTCGAAAGGATCCCGATGACGTCGGCTCAAAGTGAGTCTCAGGCGCTTGGTGATCTTGGCGCCCGCCAGCTTGCCAATGCGACGAAGACCGTCCCCCAACTCTCGACCATCACGCCGCGGTGGTTGCTCCATTTGCTCAGCTGGGTCCCGGTGGAAGCGGGACTTTACCGGGTCAACCGGGTGATCAATCCCGATGCCGTCGCGGTGAAGGCCGAAGAGGGCGCCGGCACCGAAGAACCGCTGCCGGAGACCTACGTCGACTACGAGACCAGCCCCCGGGAATACACGCTGCGTTCGATTTCGACCCTGGTCGACATCCACACCCGCGTTTCCGACCTCTACTCGAGTCCCCACGACCAGATCGCGCAGCAGCTGCGGTTGACCATCGAAACGATCAAGGAACGCCAAGAGCTCGAGCTGATCAACAGCCCCGAGTACGGGCTGTTGGCGCAGGTGACCCCCGAGCAGACGATCCAGACGCTGGCCGGTGCCCCGACGCCCGACGACCTGGACGCGCTGATCACGAAGGTCTGGAAGACGCCGAGCTTTTTCCTGACGCACCCGCTGGGAGTCGCCGCGTTCGGGCGTGAGGCCACCTACCGTGGGGTGCCACCGGTGGTCGTGAGCCTGTTCGGGGCTCAGTTCATCACCTGGCGCGGCATCCCGCTGATCCCGTCGGACAAGGTGCCGGTCGAAGACGGAAAGACGAAGTTCATCCTGGTGCGCACGGGCGAGGAACGCCAGGGCGTGGTGGGCCTGTTCCAGCCGGGCCTGGTCGGCGAGCAGGCGCCGGGCCTGTCGGTGCGGTTCACCGGCATCAACCAGTCGGCCATCGCGACCTACCTGGTCACCCTCTACACGTCCTTGGCCGTCCTCACCGACGACGCGCTCGCCGTGCTCGACGACGTCGCCGTGGACCAGTTCCATGAGTACAAGTGAGTACCGAGCGGTAGACGCCGAAAGCGACCTGCCCGTCAGCGCCGCCGAGCTCGCGGCGCTGGCCAGCCAGCTGTATGCGGCCAGCATCCGGCCCGGTCCGGACAGCCCACCGCAGTCGGCGCCGGTCGCCCCGCGCGGCACCGTGCCGGACGCGACGGCCGCCACCTCGGCAGGGCAAGCCGCGGCCCGCGCCGCGGACGTGTATCCGACGCCGGTCCCGCTGCTCGGCGGCACCGACATCTACGTCCGGGCTCCCACGTCCCCCGAGCCCGAGCCCCCGCCGCAGACCGTGCCCGTCGCCCCGCGGGGGAACGTGCCCGACACCACGGCTGGCGCCTCGGCCGGGCAGGCCGCCGGCACCGCTGATGTGTATCCCGCGCCGGTCCCGTTGGTCGGTGTGCGGGACATCTACCTTCCGGCTCCCACCTCGCCGGAACCCGAGCCGCCCCCGCAGACGGTGCCCGTCGCCCCGCGCGGCGGCGTGCCGGACACCACCACGGCACCATCGGCCGGCCTCGCGGCGCAGCCCGGCGTCGGGGACCTCACCGGTTTCGCGGTGCCCAGCCACGGCATCGTCCCGACCGTTCCCGGTGTGTTGGCGGGGGCGCCCCCGGCGGTTCCGGCGGCCTCCCGCGGTTTGTCGCGTTCCTGGCCGGCCGGGGCGCCCTCGGTTGCCGAGTTGGGCTGGTCGGACGCCGTAACCGCACCGGCCGGCGATGAGCACAACTACTACTTCCTGACGGCGGAGCCGGTACCTCAGTTGCCGGACGAACACGAGGTGTTCGACGTCAACGCGATTCGCGCGGATTTTCCGATCCTGAAGGAGACGGTCAACGGGAAGCCGCTGATCTGGTTCGACAACGCGGCGACCACCCAGAAGCCGCAGGCGGTGATCGACCGGCTGTCGCACTTCTACGCCCACGAGAACTCCAACATTCACCGCGCCGCGCACGAACTGGCGGCCCGGGCCACCGACGCCTACGAAGAGGCCCGCGACACCGTCCGTCGATTCATCGGCGCGGCCAAGAGCGAAGAGATCATCTTCGTGCGCGGCACCACGGAAGCCATCAACCTGGTGGCGTATGCCTGGGGCGGCAAGCATTTGCTACCCGGCGACGAGATCCTCATCACTCATCTCGAACACCACGCCAACATCGTTCCGTGGCAACTGCTTTCGCAGAAAACCGGCGCCGTTCTGAAAGTTGCACCGGTCGACGACGCGGGCAACCTGCTGATGTCGGAATTCGAGGATTTGTTGGGGCCCAAGACGAAACTCGTCGCCGCCACACAGGTGTCCAATGCGCTGGGCACGGTGACGCCGGTCGAGCAGATCGTCGACTTGGGCCACCGCTACGGCGCGCGGGTCCTGATCGACGGTGCCCAGTCCATTCAGCACATACCGGTCGATGTCTCCGAGCTCGGCGTCGACTTCTTCGTATTCTCGGGGCATAAGATCTACGGCCCCACCGGAATCGGCGTGCTCTATGGGACCGACGAGGCGCTGGCCGAGACGCCGCCATGGCAGGGCGGTGGCAACATGATCGCCGACGTGACCCTGGAGCGATCGCTGTATCAGGGGCCCCCGAGCAAGTTCGAGGCCGGAACCGGCAACATCGCCGATGCCGTCGGGCTGGGTGAGGCGCTGCGTTACGTCGAGCGCTTGGGTGTGGACCGCATTGCGTCCTACGAGCACGCGTTGCTGGACTATGCCACCCCGCGCCTGGCCGACATCCCCGGTGTGCGCCTGGTGGGCACCGCCACCGAGAAGGCGAGCGTGCTGTCGTTCGTGCTGGCCGGCCACGACCCGCTCGAGGTGGGCAAGGCGCTCAATGCCGAGGGCATCGCCGTGCGTGCAGGCCATCACTGCGCGCAGCCGATTCTGAGGCGCCTCGGGTTGGAGGCCACCGTTCGCCCGTCGTTTGCGTTCTACAACAAGTTCGAGGAGATCGACGTCTTCCTCAGGGCGGTGCGCCGTATCGCCGAGGGTGGCGCGAACGTCGGCTGAGTTTCATCGGGGCAATCCGAGGCGAATTGCGCTCACCCTGAACCCAAGCCTTGTATTTCGCTCGAGCAATCCGAACTGTTGCGTGCAGCGGTGACAGCCGGAATCAGAATCCGGCGGCCCCGAATAGTCGAGCGGATTTCGGCATGGGTGAGATGCATTCGCGACGTGGCGAATCCCGGCGCGGCATCGGTGTGGGCGAACCGCGGGTCGCCGCGGTCCGCGCCGGCGTGGGGTCCTCGCGCGTGCGCTGGCCGGGACTGTGGCGCGGACCACCCTGGCTGGTTGCCCTTCGGTCCAGCCGACGTTCACTTGACCCAGGTCAGGGGCTATGAATCGCCCTGTGGAGTTCGTCGGCGCAGCAAATTTCGCGCCTGGGCATATTTCTTCTAGGTGATTGCAACCCTGACGCCGGGCATAGCTTTGCCAATAAATTCCTCGCGTGGTCTATGCGCGCAACGAGACATCGCGGTCGTTTGTAAACAGCGCTGCTCACCTTCGGACCAGCTAATTACAAACGGATTAATGGTGTTACGAAAATGGGGAACGCGTTGAGGCAAAGGGACGTGCGTCGCGTTGAGCGCGCGTTATGAACGGCACCACCATTGCCAAGCCCATGAACGCGCTGGGCGGATTCTTCCTGTTCACCGCCGAGGCGCTGTTCACGGTGGTGCGGCGACCGTGGGCCTGGCGGGAAATCCTCGAGCAGATCTGGTTCGTCGCCCGCGTGTCGATCTTCCCGACGATCATGCTGTCGATCCCCTACACGGTGCTCATCGTGTTCGTCCTCAACATCCTGCTGGTCGAGATCGGCGCCGGTGACCTTTCTGGCGCGGGCGCGGGACTGGCGTCGGTGACCCAGGTGGGGCCGGTCGTCACGGCGATGGTGGTTTCGGGCGCCGGGTCGACTGCGATGTGTGCCGACCTGGGCGCGCGCACCATCCGCGAGGAAATCGACGCGATGAAGGTGATCGGCGTCAACCCGATCCAGGCGCTGGTGGTGCCGCGCATCCTCGCCGCGATTTTCGTCGCGGTGTTGCTGTACTCGGTGGTCGCCGTCACCGGATTGGTCGGCAGCTACGTCTTCGTCGTCTTCGTCCAGCACGTCACCCCCGGCGCCTTCATCGCGGGCATGACTCTGGTCACCGGGCTGCCGCAGGTCGTGATCTCGCTCATCAAGGCCACGCTTTTCGGACTGTCGGCGGGCCTGATCGCCTGCTACAAGGGCCTGTCGGTGGGCGGCGGCCCCACCGGCGTCGGCAACGCGGTGAACGAGACCGTGGTGTTCTCGTTCATGGCGCTGTTCTTCATCAACATCTTGAGCACCGCACTCGGAGTGAAGGTGACCGCCAAATGAGCGACGCCGCCCGCGAGCAGTCCTGGCTGGCCGAGTTCGGCCCGAGGCTGGTGGAGGCCACCCGCAAGCTCGGCGAACAGACCGCGTTCTACGGAAGGTCCCTGGCTAACATCGGCGACGCGGTCCGCCGCTATCCGGGCGAGCTGCTGCGCCTGATCGCCGAGATGGGCATGGGCACCGGTGCGCTGGCGGTGATCGGGGGAACCGTAGGCATCATCGGGTTCCTCACCCTGACCACCGGCGCGCTGGTCGCGGTGCAGGGCTACGACACCCTGTCCAACATCGGTGTGGAAGCGCTGACCGGTTTTCTGTCGGCGTTCCTGAACGTCCGCATGATCGCGCCGTGCACGGCCGGCCTGGCGTTGTCGGCGACGATCGGGGCCGGGGCGACCGCCCAGCTGGGCGCCATGCGGATCAACGAGGAGATCGACGCGCTGGAGGTCATGGGCATCCGCGCGATCACCTACCTGGCGTCGACGCGGATCATCGCCGGCGTCCTGGTGGTGATCCCGCTCTACGCCGTCGCGGTGCTGATGTCGTTCGTCGCGGCGAAGTCGCTCACCATCTACGTCTACGGGCAGTCCCGCGGCGTCTACGAGCACTACTTCTCCACGTTTCTGCGCCCCAACGACCTGCTGTGGTCGTTCGTGGCGGCGCTGAGCATGGCGACCGGTGTGATGGTCGTGCACACGTACTACGGCTTCAACGCGACCGGTGGTCCCGCCGGGGTGGGTGAGGCTGTGGGCCGCTCGGTGCGGACGTCGATGATCATCACCGCCTTTGTCTGCCTGATGATTTCGCTGTCCGTCTACGGCCAGCACGGCAATTTCAATCTGTCGGGGTGATCGCATGACCAACCACATCAGCGGTGTCCCCGGCAGGAGAAACAGGGTTCGCTCCAGCAAGATCGACCCGATCTGGCTCGCGCCGACGTTGTTCGTTCTCATCGGGGGTCTCGTCGCGCTGACGGCCGCGTCGTTCTCGGGGAAATTCGAGGACTTCGTCCCGCTGACGCTGGTGTCGAACCGGGCGGGCCTGGTGATGGAAACCGGGGCGAAGGTCAAGCTTCGCGGCGTGGAGGTGGGACAGGTCGCGTCCATCGGCACAGATGTGAAAGCGGCTGAGCTCCAATTGAAGTTGCAGCCGAACGCGTTCAAGTACCTGCCGAGCAACCTCGAGGCCGAGATAAAGTCGACCACCGCTTTCGGGTCAAAGTACGTCGACCTCATCGTGCCCGAGCACCCCAGCCCCACACCGCTGAAACCCGGCGCGGTGCTGCACTC
This sequence comes from Mycobacterium sp. E2699, assembly GCF_001666745.1. NCBI lineage: Bacteria > Bacillati > Actinomycetota > Actinomycetes > Mycobacteriales > Mycobacteriaceae > Mycobacterium > Mycobacterium sp. E2699. The sequence continues at coordinate 48,630 of NZ_LZJH01000067.1, forward strand.
CCGCAATGTCACCGTCGAAGTCAACACCGTCTTCGAGAACCTGCAGTCCGTGGTGCAGGCCATCGACCCGGCGAAGATGAACTCGATCCTGTCGGCGTTCGCCCAGTCCGTGCGCGGCAAGGGCGAACGGATCGGGCAGGCGATCGTCGACGCCAACGACATCCTGCTGACCGTCAATCCCCGCATGGACACGATCCACCGTGACTGGCGGTTGTTCGGCAAGACGGCGGCCATCTATTCCGATGCGGCACAAGACATCCTGTCGATCCTCGACTCGGCGACGACAACCAGCGCCACCCTCACCGAAAACCAGCGGTCGCTCGACGCGCTGCTGTTGTCCGCGGCGGGCTTCAGTCAGGCGGGGATCAGCGTCATCGGCCGCAACGAGACCAACATCGTTCGCTCGGTCAACCTGCTCGATCCGACCACGGCGCTGCTCAACAAGTACTCGCCGACGTTCACCTGCCTGTTCACGGGAGCGCAGTGGTACGTGGACCACGGCGGCCGGGACATGCTGGGTGGCAACGGCTATTCGTTCATCATGGATGCCGGGCTGCTCTTCGGCGACGACCCGTACCGGTACCCGAAGCACCTGCCCAAGGTGAACGCCACCGGCGGCCCTGGCGGCAGGCCCAGCTGTGGCTCGCTGCCCGACCCGAGCGCCAACTTCCCGGTGCGCGCGCTGGTCACCGACACCGGGTGGGGCGCCGCTCCGAACGAGATCCGCACGAACGTCGCCGCGGGCAACCCCTGGTGGTCGAACTACTTCCCGACCACGAAGAACCCGCCCGAGGCGCCCCGCTACTTCTTCCGCGGGGGTCAGCCGCCCCCATGAGAAAGAACCTTTCCGGGATCATCGCGCGCGTCGCGCTCTTCACGACGGTCTGCCTCGTGTTCACGTTCACCCTCATCGCGGTGTTCGGTCAGTTGCGCTTCGAGGATCGCACCGGCTATCAGGCCGTCTTCACCAACATCTCCGGTCTGAAGTCCGGCAACTTCGTCCGCATCGCCGGGGTGGAGGTCGGCAAGGTCGGCGACCTTGCCCTGCATCGGGACGGCACGGTCACCGTCGGTTTCTCGGTCGACAACGGGGTCCGCCTCACCGAGGGCACGAAAGCGGTTGTGCGCTACGAGAACCTGATCGGCGATCGCTATCTCGCCCTCGAGGAGGGGCCGGGGCCGCCGCACCGCCTGGCGCCCGGCGCGACGATTCCGCTGGCGCGGACGTCGCCCGCGCTGGACATCGACGCGCTGATCGGGGGCTTCCGCCCGCTGTTCCGGGCGCTGGACCCCGACCAGGTCAACGCGTTGTCCGGGGAACTGCTGCGGATCTTCCAGGGGCAGGGCGGCACCCTCGCCTCCGTGCTGGCACAGACCTCGACGCTGACTTCCACCCTCGCGGGGCGGAGCGAGCTGATCGGTGAGCTGATCAAGAACCTGAACACCGTGCTGCACACCTTCGCAGCGCGCGACCACGAGTTCTCCGACGGGCTGGATAAACTGTCCGCGCTCGTCGACGGCCTGGCGCAGCGCAAGGACGACATCTCGACCGGACTGGCCTACATCAACGCGGCCGCGGGCTCGGTCACCGATCTGCTGGTGCAGGCACGGCAGCCGATCAAGGACGTTGTGCACGAGACGGACCGGATGTCGGCCCAGGTCCTGGCCGACCGGGAGTACGTCGACAACCTGCTCAAGCAGCTTCCCGACACCTACCAGGTGCTGGCCCGGCAGGGGCTCAACGGCGACTACTTCGGCTTCTACTTCTGCGAGGTGTTGCTGAAGCTGAACGGCAAGGGGGGCAATCCGATTTACGTCAAGCTGCTCGGTCAGCCGAGCGGGCGGTGCACGCCGCAATGAGGTTGCCGAAGCTCAAGTCGCTCAGCGCGCGAAGCCCGATCACGATCGGCGTGATAGGCACCGCGATCGTGCTCTGCGTCACCGTGGCCGCCTTCCAGTACGACAAGTTGCCGTTCGTCAAGAACACCAGGGACTATGCGGCGTACTTCTCCGAGGCCGGTGGCATCAAGGTGGGTAACACGGTGCGGGTTTCCGGCATGGGCGTGGGCAGGGTCCGCGACATCAGGTTGGAGGGCACCAAGGTTCGGGTGGGCTTCACCGTCCGCAAGCGGATCCAGCTCGGTGACCGCACGGAAGCGGCGATCAAGACCGAGACGATTCTGGGCAGCAAGATGCTGGAACTGACGTCGCGCGGTGAAGGCGAGCTGAAGGGCGTCATCCCGTTGGAGCGCACCACCTCGCCCTACGACCTTCCGGTCGCGCTGGGCGACCTGACGACCACCATCAGTGGCCTCGACACCAACCAATTGTCATCGGCGCTGACCACTTTGGCCGAGACCTTCAAGGAGACGCCGACGGACCTCAGGCCCGCGCTGCAGGGCGTGGCCCGATTCTCGCAGACCCTCAACAACCGCGACGAGCAACTGCGCAGCCTGCTCGGCAACGCCAACAAGGTGTCGGGCGTGCTGGGCCGGCGCAGCCAGCAGATCGCGGGCCTGGTGGCGAACTCCAACGCGTTACTGGCGGCGCTGCTGGACGAACGGGATTCGATCGACGCGCTGATGAACAACCTCACCGCGGTGTCGCATCAGATCTCGGGGCTGGTGAACGACAACCGAACCCAGCTCAAGCCGGCCCTCGACAAGCTCAACGGCGTGCTCGAGATCCTGGACAACCGCAAGGAAGACCTGCAGCAGACGCTGCCGAAGTTCAAGCGTTACGCGATGTCGTTCGGTGAGGTCCTGGGCTCGGGGCCGTTCTTCAAGGCATACGTCGCCAACCTGATCCCCGGTCAGCTGGGCGGCCCTACCCTCGACGCGAGGATGTACGACCGGCCACTGGACCCCAACCAGAAGCTGCCGTCGGAGGCGGTCGACCCGCCGACCGGGAGCCCGCCCGTGCCGCCGGAGGATGCGCCGCACCCGATCTGGTCACAGCCGCCCTCGCCGGGGCCCGCGCCCGGCCCGGCTCCGGAGCCGAGCCCGGCACCGGCGGAAGGTGGCGGGCAATGACGCGAAGAACCCTGAGCCGGGTCACAGCCGTAAGCCTGGCCGTGACGTTGGTCGCCGCGTCGTTCCTGGTGGCGAGGAAACTCTGGAACGACGTCGAAAAGAACACGTACTCGGCGTATTTCACGGAGGCCAACGGCTTGTTCGTCGGCGACGAGATCCGCATCCTCGGCGTCGCGGTCGGCGTGGTGGACAAGATCGAGCCGCAGCCGGCGAGCTCCAAGGTGACGTTCTCCGTGGACAAGCAGTACGCCGTGCCGGCCGGCGCGCGCGCCGCAATCTTGTCGCCGTCGTTGGTCACCCCCCGCGCGATCCAGCTCGTTCCGGCCTACTCCGGCGGCCCCAAACTGACTCCCGGGGCGTCGATTCCCTTGAACCGCACGGCGGTTCCGGTGGAATGGGACGACTTCCGCAAGCAGCTGGAGAAGCTGACCGATGCCCTGCAGCCGACGACGCCCGGGGGTGTGAATACGGCGGGCGAATTCATCAACTCGGCCGCGGACAACCTGCGCGGACAGGGCGATACCGCCCGTGACACGATCATCAAGCTGTCGCAGGCGATTTCGGCGCTCGGCGACCACGCGGACGACATCTTCAGCACCGTGCGCAATCTCCAGTTGCTGGTCTCGGCGCTGTACTCGAGCAGCGACCTGCTGGCCTCCTTCAACCAGAACCTGGCCAGCGTGACGACAATACTGACGAACAGCCCCAACGAAGTCGCGAACGCGGTGCAGGGCCTCGACGGGGCGCTCGCCGACCTGCGCGAATTCCTCGCCGAGAACCGGGAGTCCGTGGGCGTCACGTTCGACAGGCTGAGCTCCATCACCACCGCCCTCAACGACAGCCGCGCCGACATCAAGCAAATCCTGCATGTCGTCCCGACGGTGTTCCAGAACTTCATGAACATCTACCAGCCCGCGCAGAGCGCGATGACGGGCATCCTGGCGCTGAACAACTTCGCCGACATCCCGCAGTGGATCTGCAGCTCGATCGAGGCGGCCGCCCGGGCGCGCTTGGACCGCGTTTCGAAGCTGTGCCTGCAGTATGTGAACCCGATCATCAAAAACCGCATCTACAACTACATTCCGGCCGGGATCAACCCGTTCGTCGGCACGCAGGCCCGGCCCAACGAGATCACCTACAGCGAAGACTCGCTTCGCCCCGGTTACACGCCGCCCCCACCGCCGGAGGCGCCGCAAACGCCGGAGGCGCCGCCGCCCGCGGTGCTCGACAACCAGCCGCAGCCGACGCAGGCGCCGCCCCCGCCGCCGGAGAACAACGTGAGCTCGACCCAGGTCCTGCAGAACCTCATGCTGCCGACGGGGGCGTCATGAGACGCGCGCTGGCCGCCGCGCTCGGCCTCGCCTGCGTGGCCGCACTGTCGGGATGCGAATGGCGCGGCATCAACTCGTTCAAGCTGCCCGGCACCGCCGGCGGGGGGCCGGACGCCTACACGATCCAGGCGCAACTGCCTGACGTGGTCACCATCCAGCAGAACACCCGGGTGCGCGTCGACGACGTCAACGTCGGCGACGTCACCAAGATCGAGCTCCAGGACTGGCATGCCCTGGTGACGATGCGCATCAACGGGGATGTCCACCTGCCGGCCAATTCGACGGCCAAGCTCGGGCAGACCAGCCTGCTGGGGTCGATGCACATCGAACTCGCACCGCCCAAGGACGAGCCGCCGGTCGGTGAGCTCAAGAACGGGTCGGTGATCCCGTTGTCGCGCGCGAGCATGTATCCGACCACCGAACAGACGCTCGCCTCGGTGTCAATCCTGTTGAACGGCGGCGGCATCGGACAGCTGCAGGAGATCAACCAGGCGATCGCCAAGGCATTCGGCGGCCGGGAGAACGAGATGCGCAGCCTGCTCGGACAGCTCGACGAGTTCATCAAAGGCACCAATGCGCAGACCGACGACATCATCGCCGCGGCCGAGAACCTCAACTCGCTCGCCGGGCAATTCGCCTCCAAGGACCCCGTGGTGGACAAGGCGCTGATGACGGTGCCGAAAGCCTTGGCGATCCTCGCCGAGGAACGCACCAAGATCGCCGATGCGATCGATCAACTCGGCAAGTTCAGTGCGATCGCCGCCGACACCATCCACCAGAGCAAGGAATCGCTGGTGAACAACCTGCGCGACATCGCCCCGGTGCTGCGGTCGCTCGCCGACGCCGGACCGGCGCTCACCAAGGGCCTGGACGGCCTAGCCACCTACCCGTGGCCGACATCCACCGTCAAGAACTGGTTCCGCGGCGACTACGCCAACCTCACGATGATCGTCGACCTGACGCTGAGCCGCATCGACACCTCGCTTTTCACCGGGTCCCGCTGGGAGGGCAACCTCACCGAACTCGAGATGCAGTGGGGACGCACGATCGGAATGCAGCCGAGCCCGGTGACCGGGGGCAATCCGCTCACCTTCCCCTACCACAACGGGGGGTACTGAATGCTGCGCCTGAACCGCCGGACCTGGATTCAGCTGGCCGTGCTGTCTTTGGTCACCGTCGTCTCCTGTGGCGCAATGGCATTCAACTTCATGAAGTTGCCGCAAACCCTGTTCGGGATCGGTGAGTACACCGTCACCGTGGACCTGCCCTCCTCGGGCGGGCTCTACACGACCTCTGTCGTCACCTATCGCGGCACCGACATCGGCCAGGTCAAGTCGGTCGACGTCACCGCGACGGGCGTGCGCGCCGTGCTCGCCTTGCGGTCGGGCGTCAAAGTGCCCTCCGATGTCCAGGCCTCGGTGCACAGCCGCTCGGCGATCGGCGAGCAGTACATCGATCTGACCCCGCCGCCGGGCAAGGAGGGGGAACAGTCCCGGCCGCTGCGTGCGGGCGATGTCATCCCGGCCGGCCGGGTCGACGTTCCGGTTGACATCGGGCACCTCCTCGATTTGACCAACCGTGCGCTGCAAGCGATCCCGCGAGACAACCTGCGCACCGTCATCGACGAGACGGATCGCGCCGTCAGCGGACTCGGACCCGAGCTGTCCCGGATCGTCGACGGGTCCACCGCGCTGGCCACCGCGGGAGGACGCACCGCCGACCCACTCGCCGCCCTGATCGACCAGTCGCCCGCGGTACTCAATTCGCAGGTGCAGACCTCCGACGCGATCGGGACGTGGGCCAATCGCACCTCGGCCATCATGGCGCAGTTCAAGGCGCAGAACGCGGCGGTGCGAGACCTGTTGACCCAAGGCAGTTCCGGGCTGGAGGAAGGGCGCGCGCTGTTCGATCGGGTGGCACCGGCCGTGCCGGTGCTGATGGCCAACCTCGTCAGCCTCGGCGACATCGCCGTGGTGTACCGCCACGACATCGAGCAGATTCTTGTGCTCCTTCCACAGGGCATCGCGGTGATGTCGGCGGCCCTGGTGCCCAACTTGTACAGCAAGCAGGAATACAAGGGCTTCTACCTCGATTTCAACCTCAACCTGAACCTGCCGCCGCCATGCACGACGGGCTTCCTGCCGCCCACCCAGCGCCGCTCACCGGCCGACGTCGACGCACCGGACCGGCCGGCCGCGGAGCTGTACTGCCGCGTCCCGCAGGACTCCGAGCTCAATGTGCGTGGAGCGCGCAACATTCCGTGCGAGACCAAGCCGTGGAAGCGCGCGCCGACGGTCGAGTTGTGTGAGAGCGACGAAGACTACGTGCCGCTCAACGACGGCTACAACTGGAAGGGCGACCCCAACGCCACCTACAGCGGCCAGGGCGTTCCGCAGTACCCGCCGGGCCAGGATCCGCGGCTGCCACCGCCGCGGGGGATCGCACCGCCACCCGCGCCGTTGGCGGTCGCGACGTACGACCCGGCCACCGGCGACTACACCGGGCCGGACGGGCACCGCTACACCGAGTCCGACCTGTCGCACCCCCGTGCCAAGAACTGGCAGTCACTTCTTGTCCCGCAACCGTAGATGGTCCCGGCCCCGGGCCGGGACAGTGAGGAGCAACATGGCCGACGAACCGGACAACCCTGATGACGGCGAAATCGTCAGTGTCACAACCGAGAATGGCACCGACAACGCCGACAACGGCGGCGATGTCGATGAGAGCGACGGTGGCGGAACCGAATCCGTTCCGCCACCGTCGCTCTGGCGGGACCGCCTGTCGCGTCGACGGCTTACCCACGTCGGCTCGGCCCTGGTGGCCGGAAGCGTCATCGTGGCCGCGTTGACCGCGTTGGCCGGCTGGTTCGGATACCACGCCTTCCAGAAGCACGAGGAGCAGGCCCGGCGTGACTCATTCGTCCGGACCGCCCGCCAGGCCGCGGTGAACCTCACCACGATCAACTACACCGAGGCCGAGGCCGACGTGCAGCGGATCCTCGATGGGGCCACCGGAGCGTTCCGCGACGACTTCGAACAACGGTCCAAGCCGTTCATCGACGTCGTCAAGGCGGCGCAGTCCAAATCGGAGGGCACCGTCACGGACGCGGGTCTGGAATCGCAGCGGGGTGACGCCGCCCAGGTGCTGGTCGCGGTGGCGGTGAAATCACGAACCGCCGGCGGCGAGGAGGCGCCGCGAGAGTGGCGCATGCGCATCGAGGTCCGCTCGGTCGCGGGCGACCCCAAGGTGTCGAACGTGGTGTTCGTGCCATGACGATCCTCAGTGACAAGACCGACACCGGTGCCGACGATGTCGATGTCGACGATGTGGTGGTCGACGACGAGGCCACCCAAGATGACGCGGAGGCCACCGAGGAGGACCGCGCGCGCGGGAAGCGGCGCATCGAGTGGAAGCGTGTGATCGCTTTCGGTGTGCTGCCCGGATTGGCGTTGCTGCTGGCGCTTGGAGCCGGGTACCTCAGGTGGGCGGGCGGCTCGGCCGACGACCTCGCGGGGGCGCGGGCCGAAGCGGTGCGGGTGGCCAGTGACGACACCGTCGCGCTCCTGTCCTACAAGCCGGAGTCGGTGGACAAGGACCTCGGCGCGGCGCGCGACCGGCTGACCGGCGAGTTCAAGGACGCCTACTCCACGCTGATCCGCGAGGTCGTCATCCCGGGCGCCAAAGAAAAGCGCATCACCGCGGTGGTCAAAGTGACTGCGGCGGCGCCCGTTTCGGTGACCGCCGACCACGCGGTGGTGCTGTTGTTCGCCAATCAAACGGTGACCATCGGTGATGGCGTGCCGACCGACACCCAGCCCGTCATTCGGGTGGCGTTGGACAAGGTGAACGGCCGGTGGCTGGTCTCGCACTTCGACCCGGTGTGATGCGGGACGTGGTGGTTCGGGTGCGCGGTCCGGTCCGGTTGGTGGTCGCCGCCGTCGTCGCCGCGTGCGCCGCGGTGTCGATGGCCGAAGTCGCCCACGCCGACAACAAGCGGCTCAACAGCGCCGTCGTGTCCGCCGTCTACACCCTGCAGCACCAGGCGGGCTGCACCAACGACGTCATCCGCAACAATGCGCTGACGCTCGCCGCCGAGTGGCACGCCGAGGACATGATCAACAACCGGAACATCAACGGCGACATCGGGTCCGACGGGTCCACGCCGCAGGACCGGGCCAACGCCGCCGGCTTCAACGGCAGGGCCGCCGAGACGGTCGCGATCAACCCGGCCCTGGCCATGAGCAGCCTCGAACTCGTCAACCAGTGGTACTACAACCCCGACGACATGGCGATCATCCGTGACTGTGCGAACACCAGCATCGGGGTGTGGTCCGACAACAGCCTGGACCGCACCGTCGTCGTGGCCGTCTACGGACAGCCCGCTTCGCACACCCGGTGACGATCGACGAAAGGGAAGTGGATGATCTTCACGCAGCACTACCTGGAGTGTTTGTCGCACGCTTCGTATCTGATCGGCGATGAGACCACCCGGCGAGCGGTCGTCGTCGACCCGCGCCGCGACGTCGACGAGTACCTCCGCGAAGCGGCGGAGCGCGGGCTTCAGATCGACCGGGTCATCGAGACCCATATCCACGCCGACTTTTTGAGCGGCCACTTGGAACTCGCGGCGGCCACCGGAGCGCGAATCTGTTTTGGCGAGGGCGCCGACGTCGACTTCCCGGTCGAGTCGCTGCACGACGGCCAACGGATCTCGCTGGGAGACGTCGCCCTCGAAATCCTGGCGACACCCGGTCACACCCCCGAGTCGATCTGTGTCGTGGTCTACGAGCACGCCGACGACGAGGCACCGTACGGCGTGCTCACCGGCGACACACTGTTCGTCGGTGATGTCGGGCGCCCGGATCTTCTCGTCGCTTCCGGTGTATCGGCGGACGCACTCGCCGCAACGCTTTATGGATCGTTGCGGACCAAGCTCCTGAGGCTGCCGGACGCGACGCGCGTGTTCCCCGCACATGGCGCCGGCTCGATGTGCGGAAAGCGGCTGTCGAGCGAGACAAGTTCGACGATCGGCGAGCAACGGCGGTCCAACTATGCGCTGCGGGCCGGCGGTGTGGATCAATTCGTCGCAGCGATCACCGAGGGCCAGCCGGTGCAGCCGCGCTACTTTTCCTTCGCGGCTCACCGAAATCGCCAGGTGCGCCCGCTGCTCGACGAAAATCAGCCCTCGTTGCTGGACATCGAGGAGGTGCGCCGGCACGCAGAGGCCGGTGCGATTCTGCTGGACGGCAGGGAGCCCGATGACTTCGCGGCGCGGCATCTCCGCGGTGCGGTCAACGTCGGCCTGCGAGGACGCTTCGCCGAGTGGGCCGGAACCGTCTTGTCGCCGGATCGCGGCATCGTTTTGGTCGGCGACCCTACCCTGGCGGGTGAGTCCAAGACCCGCCTGTCCCGTGTGGGCTTTGATCGGGTGATCGGTCAGTTGCGCGACCTCGCAACGGTTTTCGCTCACCGGCCGGATCTCGTCGAGAGCACCCCGCGATTGACCGTCGGGCAGCTCGCCGAACTGCGCGGGTTGGAGCCCGATCTGCAACTGCTGGACGTCCGCGGCCCGCAGGAGGCGGCGGACGGCGTCATCCCCGGTGCGCGGACCATGCCGTTGCCGGCGCTGACGGATTCGTTGACGGCGCTGGATCCGAGCGCACCGGTTGTCGTTTACTGCGCCAGCGGCTACCGCTCGATGGTGGCGGCCAGCGTTCTGCGGTCCGCGGGCTTTGACGACGTGTCGGACGTGGTTGGCGGGTTTGGCGCCTGGCAAGACGCCGGCTTCCCGGTGTCGGATCGCGATGAGATCGCCTCCGACGCACCGCGGGTCGGCCCCCGAGCGGCCAAGGCCCTGGTTGACGCGGGGGCGCTGCTGCTTGATGTGCGGGAGCCCCACGAATGGTGTACCGAGCACGCGCCGACCGCGATGCTGATGCCGGCCGGCCGCGTGCGTACTCGACAACACGAACTGCCGCGCGACCGCTGCATCGTTGTGGTCTGCCGGTCGGGCGGGCGTTCGGCGGCGGTGGCGGCGTCGCTTCGCCGGTCGGGCTTCGATGCGGTGAATCTCGCCGGCGGCATGTGCGCATGGGGGGCCGTCGGGTTGCCGGTCGTCAACGACGGCGGATACCCCGGACTTGTTGTGCACCGCGAGGATCCGCTGAACTGCGAGACCTCGCTGGCGGCGCTGGTAGGCGGTGTCGTCATGCCCGCCAACCACTTTTACGTGCGTAACCACTTCACCACGCCGGTGTTGGATCCCGAGCGGTATGAATTGACGGTCAGCGGGCTGGTCGATCGGCCGTTGCGCCTGCGCCTGCGCGATCTGCACAATCTGCCGGCGCAGTCGCTGGTCGCCACGCTGGAATGCGCGGGCAACGGGCGGGTCCGCTTCGATCCGCCCGTCGACGGCGAGCAGTGGCATTTCGGGGCAGCGAGCACGGCCGAATGGACCGGTGTACCTCTCGCGGAGGTCTTGGATCGTGCGGGCGTGGCGCCCGGCGCTCACCACGTCGTATTTCGCGGTGCCGACACGGGATTGGTCGACGGCGCGACCGCGCCCGTGCGGTTCGAGCGCGCCTTGTCCCTCGACGACGCACGCGACTCCGGCACGCTCATCGCGTACGCGATGAACGGTGAACCGCTGCCGCTGCAGCATGGCCGTCCCGTCCGGCTCATCGTGCCCGGATGGTATTCCGTCGCATCGGTCAAATGGCTGACCGAGATCGAGGTGATCGACCGTCCATTCGAGGCCTTCTTCCAGACGAAGCGCTACCACTACGAATGGGAGCGTGATGGCCGCGTCGTTCGCGAGCCCGTCCGCCTGCAGCGCGTCCGCGCGCTGATCGCTCAGCCCTCCGACGGCGCCTCGGTGACAGCCGGGGAATTCGTCGTCCGAGGCGTCGCGTGGTCGGGTGCCGCCCCGATCGACCGCGTGGACGTTTCCATCGGCGGGGGCCCCTGGCGGCCCGCCCGACTCGTCGGCGAACGACGGCGGCACAGCTGGCAGTGGTGGGAGTTGTTCGCGCGTTGCGACGTCCGCGGAGCCACCACCGTGCGGGCGCGGGCCACCGATCGGGCCGGGAACACGCAGCCTGAACTGCCCGAATGGAACCGCCTCGGGTACGGCGGCAACGCGATCCAGACCGTTTCCGTCCAGGTGGACTGAAGGGGGGTGCGCGCGGCTGCGGGTAGACCATATCGCCTTCGCGGCCGCGACACATAAACGTCTGCGATGACACGCCGCAAAGCAACGCAGCGGTTTATGTTTCGTGGGCACGGATGCGCCGGAGGCGCCGCCGGCGATTACTGGTTGGTGCTGGTGAGGTCGTCGACCGCGTTTTCGCAGACGCACACCTGCGCGTCGCCGTGCACCCACCGCCACAGCTGGCTGCCCTGCTTGCGCATCACGTGTTGCACGTAGACCTTGTCGCGCTTCTCCCTGGAGAACGCCATGTCGAGGTTGACGGGCAGCCCCGCCCAATCGACCTGGCCGGCGGCCGACGCCCGGCCTTCGGGATGCCGCGGGCACCGCAGCGGGCAGACGCTTTTCATGACCCGGTCGGGCCCATCACACTCCCGAGCGACGCTCACGGCCCCTCCTCGACGCAACCAGATGAGGCAATGGTGCGACGGGGATGTTTCGGCGGCGGGTGTGCGACGTTTCCGTCGTATTACAGGCGCTCGGGCGGGCGCTTTAGTAGACGTCGCGGTGGTAGCGCTTGTCGGCGGCCAGCGCCTGGACGTAGGCCCGCGCCGCGTCCGGCTCGAGGTTGCCGTGCCGGGCGGCGATCTCGCAGAGCGTGCGGTCGACGTCCTTGGCCATCGGGTCGGCGTTACCGCAGACGTACAGCTGTGCGCCGTCCTGCAGCCAGCGCCACAGCTGCTCCCCGCGGTCGCGCATCAGGTGCTGCACGTAGACCTTGTCGCGCTGGTCGCGGGAGAACGCCAGGTCCAGCTCGGTGAGCAGGCCGTCGGCGCGCATCTGTTCGATCTCGTCGCGGTAGTAGTAGTCGGTGGCGGCGTGCTGTTCGCCGAAGAACAGCCAATTGGGACCGGTGTGGCCGAGCGCCCGGCGCTCCTGCAGGAAGGCGCGGAAGGGCGCGATCCCGGTGCCCGGACCGATCATGATCATCGCGGTGTCCGGGTCGGCGGGGGGCCGGAAGTTGCTCGACGGCTGCAAATAGACGGCCACCCGGTCGCCGGGGGAGCGGTCGGCAAGGTAGGTCGAACACACCCCGCGGCGCGGCACCCCCTGGAAGTTGTAGCGCACCGGCGAGACCGTCAGGTGAACTTCGCCGGGCCACTCCTTGGGGCTCGACGAGATCGAATACAGCCGCGGCTGAAGGCGTTTGAGCACCCTCAGCCACTCGTGGGCCGATGCCGAGACCGGGTGCTGCGCCAGCAGGTCGATGGCCTGGCGGCCCCACGCCCAATTGCTCAGGTCGGCTTTGTTCTCCGGCTTCAACAGCTCGGCGAGTTTCTGATCGCCGGTGCGCTCCTGCACGAACCGCACCAGGTCACGGCTGATGTGCGCGATCTCGATTCGCTCGGTGAGCGCGGAGCGCAACGACATCAGACCGTGCTCGCCGACCTCGACCGGGGTCTGCCCGTCCAGTCCGGTGACGGATAGCCACTCGTCGACCAGCCGGTCGCTGTTGCGCGGCCACACCCCTAGCGCGTCACCGGCCTCGTAGGCGATCGTGCCCTCGGGCAGGCGAAACACCAACTGCCGCACATCCTTTGCCGACTGCGGCTGCCCCAGCCTGATGTTGCGGGCCATGTCGGTGATCAGGGGATGCTTCTTGCTGTATCCGACCGCCGCAGGCCCGTGCACCGGCCGAGCCGGCGCGGCGGTCGTGGCCCCGGCCGCCGGCGCGCGGCCATCCCGGCCCGCCGGGGTTGGCGTACGGGCCAGCGCGGCGATGACACCGCTCAGCCACTTCCCGGCCGCGTCGTCGTAGTCGGGTTCGCAGTCGACGCGGTCGACGATCCGGGTCGCTCCCAGCTGCGCCAGACGCTCGTCGAGCTTGCGTCCGTGACCGCAGAAGTCGTCGTAGTTGGAGTCGCCCAGCGCCAGAACCGCATAGCGGGTGTCGGTGAATCGTGGTGGGCTGCCGGAGGTCAGCGCCCGCCACAGGCCGGCGCCGTTGTCCGGTGGGTCGCCGTCGCCGGTGGTGCTGGTGATCAGCAGCACCTCCCGCGTCGTCGGCAGCTCGGCGATCGGGAAGTCGTCCATGCTGTGCAGCGCGGCCGGCACGTTCGCCTCGCCCAGCCGCGCGGCGATCTCGGTGGCGAGCTCTTCGGCATTCCCGGTCTGCGAGGCCCACAGCACGACGACCGGCGCGCGCCCCGGCGCCGAACCCGGTTGGGGGCGTGGACCGGTGGGGGTGCCGTCGGGCAACTCAGGCACCATGCGGGCGCCCGCGCTGCGCGCAAACATTCCCGCGAGCACGCCGTCCACCCACAGCCGGGTGCGCGAGTCGAAAGGTGCGCTGACGGGCAGGGTGGGCACGCCGCCGGCGCGGCGCCCGGCTTCGGAACGCAAGCCGGCCAGCATTCCGGCGAGGTAGGAGCGGCCCCGTTCATCGAACGCCGGGGCGGGTTCGTCTGCGACGCCGAACATTTCGGCGAGTGCGTCGACGTGTGACACGCTGATTTCCTGTCCGGGCAGCAGGGTGCCGGCGGCGACCGTGGTTTCGGCTTCGGTGACCGGATCGGGTTCGGCGGCAACCTTGACCAGGGCGACGGCGCAGGCCTTGAACTCCGGTTGGTGCGATATCGGGTCGACGGCATCGTTGGTGACGGCATTGATCGACAGGTACTCGCCGAAGGCGTCGTTCCAGTGGAACGGGGCGAAGCAGTTGCCCGGTCGCACCCGGTCGGTGACCACGGCGGGCAGCACGGCGCGGCCGCGGCGCGACGCGACCTCCACGAAGTCCCCTTCGGAGATCTGCAGCCGCGCGGCGTCGTCGGGGTGGATCTCGACGAACGGCCCGGGGTTGAGCTTGGTGAGCTTGGCGACCTTGCCGGTCTTGGTCATCGTGTGCCATTGGTGCGGGAGGCGCCCCGTGTTGAGCAGGAAAGGGTAGTCGTCGTCGGGCATTTCCTTGGGCGGCAGGTGCGGGCGCGCGAAGAACACCGCGCGGCCGCTCGGCGTCGGGAACGCCAACCGGGGCACGCTGCCGTCCTCGCGCACCAGCCGGGTTTGGCTGATCCCGTCGTTGAGGTAGCGGATCGGGTTGCGATCGCCGGTGCCCTGTGGTGGGCACGGCCACTGCAGCGGCGTCTGCCGCAGCCGCTCGTAGCTGGCGCCGCGCAGATCGTAACCGGTCGCGGGATTCCAGAACCGCTTGATCTCTTCGAAGACCTGCTCCGCCGAGTCGTAGCTGAACGAGTCCGAAAAGCCCATCTCGCAGGCGATGCGGGCGATGATCTGCCAATCGGGCAAGGCTTGACCGGGCGCCCGGACGGCGGGCTGAAAAAGGGTCAGGTTGCGCTCGGAATTGATCATCACCCCCTCCGACTCCGTCCACAGGGCGGCCGGCAGCACGATGTCGGCGTACTCGCTGGTTTCGGTCTCGAGGAACGCATCCTGGGTGATCACCAGGTCGGCGCGTTCCAGGCCCGCCAGCACCGTCTTGCGATTGGCAACGCTGGCAACGGGATTGGTGCAAATGATCCAGCACGCCTTGATGGCGCCATCGGCCATGCGGGAGAACATGTCGACGGTGCCGGTGCCGACCTCGGTGCGCAGCGAGCCGCGCGGAATGCCCCAGACGTCCTCGACGAAATCGCGGTCGGGGGCCGATAGGACCGAGCGCTGGCCCGGCAAACCCGGCCCCATGTAACCCATTTCGCGGCCGCCCATCGCGTTGGGTTGCCCGGTGAGCGAGAAGGGACCGCTGCCGCGTTTGCAGATCGTGCCGGTGGCCAGGTGCAGGTTGCAGATCGCGTTGGTGTTCCAGGTGCCGTGGGTGCTCTGGTTGAGGCCCATCGTCCAGCAGCTCAGGAAGTTTTCGGCGTCGCCGATCCAGCGGGCCGCGGTGCGGAGGTCTTCGGTTGGGAGGCCGGTGATTTCGCTGACCTTCTCGGGGGTGTACTGCTCGAGGAAGTTCGGCATCGCCTCCCAGCCCTCGGTGAAGTGCGCGATGAAGTGCGGATCCGTCTGCCCATTGGCGACGATCAGGTGCAGCAGCCCGTTGAGCAACGCGAGGTCGGTGCCCGGCGCGATCTGCAGGAACAGGTCCGCCTTCTCGGCGGTCGCGGTGCGGCGCGGGTCCACCACGATCAGCTTGGCACCGGCCTTGACGCGCTCCATCATGCGCAGGAACAGGATCGGGTGGCAGTCGGCCATGTTGGAGCCGATGACCAAGAAGAGGTCGGCGTGTTCGAAGTCGCGGTACGAGCCGGGCGGGCCGTCCGCACCTAGGGAGAGCTTGTAGCCGGATCCCGCGCTGGCCATGCACAGCCGCGAGTTCGACTCGATCTGATTGGTGCGGATGAACCCTTTGGTCAGCTTGTTCGCCAGGTACTGCGCCTCGAGGGACATCTGGCCCGACACATACATCGCGAAGGAATCGGGGCCGTGCCGTTCGATGATCGCCCGCAACCGCTTCGCGGACCGAGTGAGCGCGGCATCCATGTCGACCGGTTCGAGGGATTCGCCCCGGTCGGCGCGCGCGTACGCCGAATCCAGCCGTCCGGGGGCGGCCAGCATGTCCGAAGTGGTCGCGCCCTTGGTGCACAACCGGCCAAAGTTGGCCGGGTGGCTCGTGCTGCCAATGGATTTCGCGACGTGACGGCGGCCGCTCTGCGGATCGGTTGTGACCTGCAACACCATTCCGCAGCCGACGCCGCAGTAGGCGCACAGACTGTTCACGGCGTCCCCGGGGGCGCCGTGCGGCTTGGTGGCCACGCCTGAATTCCTCCCCTCGAGCGCGCAAGGGCCTACGCGCTAATGGTGCGGCAATGATGTTTCGGCGTCGGGCGCTCGATGTTTCCGCCGTTTTACGGCTTTCTCTCACCGGATCCGCATCGATGTGTGAGCTGACCGGAATGCCCGTCGCCGACCGGGTAATCGCAGGTCAACGCCGATCTGCGACGCCGCCCAGATTACCGGCGAACCCCCCGAATTGCGTCTCAGGAATGGGGTTCCGACGAAACAGATGGGACATTCACAGTTTTCGTTAAGCTCACAATGTGCGACGCCTGTTCGTGATTCTGCTGGTTTTGTCGGCCTCGGCGTGCGGCGGTAAACCGGCGGCGCCGCCGGCGCCGCGCGCCGACACCTGCAAGGACTCCGACGGGCCGACGGCCGACACGGTGCGCCAGGCGATCGCGTCGGTTCCAATCGAGGTCCCGGGCTCGAGTTGGGTCGAAATCGCAAGGGGGCACACCAACAAGTGCCGGCTGTACTGGGTTCAGATAATCCCCACCATCGCAAGCGAGTCGACGCCGCAACAGCTCTTGTTCTTCGATCACAACACCCCGCTGGGCCCGGCCACGCCCAACCCGAAGCCGTACATCACCGTGCTGGCGCCGTCCGCTGACACCGTCACGGTCCAATACCAGTGGCAGGTCGGCAAGGATCAGCCCTGCTGTCCCACCGGAATCGGCACGGCGAAGTTCCGCATCGGTCCGGATGGCAAGCTGCAGGTGCTCGGCACGATCCCGCATCAGTAGCCTTGCGGCGCAGTCGCTTTCGCGATGGTCAGACCGGCAGATTCTCCGGGTGCAGCATCTCGGCGTACCGCAGCGGCTCGGGGATGCCGAAGCCGTCGACCAGCGTCTCGGCGTACGGGCGCAGCTTGCGGCACCGATCGTTGATGCCGCGGGTGACCGCCTTGGCCCGGCCCGTCGACAGGTAGCCATGCTCGATGTACCAGGCCTTGTCGTCCTCGATCACCGACAACGCGTACAGGTCGCAGACCAGGTCGAGCAGCTCGCGGGCCGTCTCGTCCTCGCACGAGTCGATCCCGGCGACGAACGCCTCCAACACGATTCGGTCGATGTGCGCGTTCGCGGCGTGCAGGACGTGATCTTGCACGGCGTTGAACGCGTCGAACTCCGACATTTCTTTGGACTTGCCCTGCAGCCGGCGGGCGACCGAGGACAGCAGATAGTCCTCCCGCTCCTCGAACATGTTCACCTGGGTGCCCCGGTTGAACAGGCTGCCTTCTTCCTCGCTGTCTTGGCGCGCGTCCACGATCGTCTGCATGATGGCTTCCGCCGCTGTGCGTTTGCGCACCCGCTCGCCGACGGTGTTGGCGGCGAAACGCACCCATTCCACCGGGCTCATGCTGCGGATGTCGTCGGCGTAGGCGGTCAGCAGCTCCTTGGCCACCAACTGGGTCAGCACGTGGTTGTCGCCCTCGAACGTGGTGAAGACGTCGGTGTCGCCGCGCAGCCCGATCAGCCGGTTCTCGGCCATGTAGCCGGCGCCGCCGCAGGCCTCGCGCGCCTCCTGAATGGCGCGCGAAGCATGCCAGGTGTTGGCCGCCTTCAAACCGGCGGCGCGCGCTTCGAGCTCGCGCTGCTCGTCGGCGTCCGGGGCGTCCGCGGTCTGGATGTCGTGGCAGCGGCCGACCAGTTCGTTCTGCGCGAATTGCAGCGCGTACGACTTGGCGATCAACGGGAACAGCCGGCGCTGATGCACCAGGTAGTCCATGATCAGCACCTCGGTGTCCTCGCCGGGCGCACAGAATTGCCTGCGCTGCAACGCATACCGGGTGGCGATGTCGAGCGCGACGCGACCGGCGGCGCCCGCGCTGCCGCCCACCGTGATGCGGCCCCGAACCAGCGTGCCCAGCATGGTGAAGAAGCGGCGGTTGGGGTTGTCGATCGGCGAGCTGTACGTGCCGTCGGCGGCGACGTCGCCGTACTTGTTCAGCAGGTTCACCCGCGGGACGCGGACGTGGTCGAACACGATCCGACCGTTGTCGACGCCGGGCAGGCCGCCCTTGTACTCGCAGTCCGACGTCGTCACCCCTGGCAGGTCGTTGCCGTCGGCGTCGCGGATCGGGACCAGCAGGCAGTGCACGCCGTGGTTGACCGGCTTGCCGTCCTCGGTGGTGATCAGCTGCGCGAAAACCGCTGCCATGGTGGCAGTTTGGGCGGCGCCGCCGATGTAGTCCTTGCGGGCGGTCGGGGTGGGGGAGTCGATGACGAACTCTTCGGTCTCGGGATCGTAGGTCGCGGTGGTCTCCAGCGACTGGACGTCACTGCCGTGTCCGGTCTCGGTCATCGCGAAACAGCCGCGCAACTCGAGGCTGATGATCTTCTTCACGTAGGCCTCGTGGTGGCGGTCGGTGCCCAGGTTCTCGACGGCGCCGCCGAACAGCCCCCACTGCACACCGGCCTTCACCATCAGCGACAGGTCCGACATCGCCAGCATCTCGATCATCGTGATGGCCGCGCCCACGTCGCCGGTGCCGCCGTGTTCCTTGCGGAAGTTGTCGGCGGCGACACCGAACGCGGCCATGATCCGCATCTGCTCGGCCACCTTGGTGCGGGCGATCACCGTGTTCGGGGTGTAATGCGGGCGGAACAGGTCTTCGGTCATCGTGTCCCGCATCCGGTTCTTCACGTCGCGCCAGCGCCCGTCGAGGGCGTTGCGCAGATGTTCGGCAGTGCTTTTCGTGTCTGGCGCCATAAAGGCACGGTAACCCCCTGATCGGGCCGCGCAAACAATTCGTCCGGCGTGCATCCATCGCGTGATCCGCCCGCGACTTTCGCGTTGCGTGCACCCCCTGCGGCGACATGTCGGTGCCATGATCGAGCGATGGCGCAATACCTGGCCGCTGTCATGGTCGTGCTGCTGGTCGGCACGGTCGCGGGCCGCGTCGTGCAGCTGCGCCGGACCGGCACCCAGGCGATGCATTTCGGGAAGCTGGACAAGACGGACTACCTGATACCACCGGTGGCGCTGTTCTACTTCTATACGGTGTTCGCCGCCGCCTTCGGTTGGCCCCTGGCCAGCCACCAGCGGTTTTTCCACTCGCCGGTCCTCGAATGGCTGGGCGTGGCGCTGTGCCTGGCCGGTCTCGGAATCCTGGTGCTGAGCCTGGTGTCGTTCGGCAAGAGCTTCCGCGTCGGCATCGACGCCGCCCAACCCGGTCGGTTGGTGACCACCGGGGTGTTCGCGCGGAGCCGCAACCCGATCTATGTCGGTTTCTTCGTGTTCCTGGTCGGCCAGCTGTTGGTGTTCCCCAACTGGGTGCCGCTGATCTATCTGGTCGCCGCGACCGCGCTCTTCCACCGGCAAGTGTTGCGTGAGGAGGAATTCATGCGGCAGCGGTACGGCCACCTCTACGCCGACTACTGCCGCCACGTCAGGCGCTATGTCTAGTCGCGTGCTGGCCCGCGGGCTCGGGGTGGGCCTCTGCGCGGCGTTGGTGCTCCCCGGCTGTATCACCCCGGGGTCGGCGAGCCCGCCGATGCTGACCTACCTCGGTCAGTCGCAGGTCGCGTTCGGAGCCACCTTCGACGGCACGGTCATCGGCGGGCTGTCGGGCATCAGCTACGACGCGGGGCGCCGACAGTACTACGTGATCAGCGACGACCGCTCCGAGAAGAACCCTGCCCGCTTCTACACCGTGCGACTGTCATTGTCCGACAACGGAATCCGCGACGCCACCTTCATCGCCACCCACCCGCTGCTCGACGAGGCGGGTCGCCCGTTCGAGCCGCTGAGCCTGAACACCACGCCGCCGGTCATTCCTCCCGACCCGGAGGGCATCGCCTTCGACCCCGGCCGGCAGCGGCTGTACTGGTGCTCGGAGGGCGAGCGGCTCACCGCCGGGCCGGCGTTGCTGGACCCCTGGGTGCGGACCGCCGCGCTGGACGGCGCCTACCTCGGCCAGTTCACCTTGCCGTCCAACCTGGCCATGTCCGCGCAGCAAACCGGGCCGCGCCGCAACAAGGCGCTGGAGGGGGTGGCGCTGACGCCCGACGGCCAATGGCTGTTCGCCGCAATGGAAGACCCCGGCTATAACGACGAACCCAAAAACGACGACGAACCCAATGGCGACGACGAACCCAAAAGCGACGACGGCCGCGGCGTTCTGACCCGGATCACCAAATTCGACGTCAACACCGGGGCGCCCACCGCCCAGTACGCCTACCCGATGGAACCGCCCGCACCGCCCGCGGACCTCAACGGGGTCTCGGACCTGGTCGCGCTGTCCGACACCACGTTTCTCGTGCTGGAACGATCCTCCGCGGTGCCCCCGACCATCCGGATCTACCGCGCCGACGTCGGCGCCGCGACCGACGTGCTGCCCCTGCCGTCGATGCGGGGCGTGGCCGTGACCCCGATGACCAAGACGCTGGCGGCCGATCTGTCGGCGACGCCGGGGCTGTCGCCCCTCGACAACATCGAGGGGATCACGTTGGGGCCGAAGCTGCCCGACGGCCGCCAATCGGTGGTGCTGGTCAGCGACAACAACTTTTCAGCCAGCCAGGTCACCCAGTTCCTGCTGTTCGCGATGTAGCGCCCGCCCGGTCCCGCCAGGCGCCCGCAACCGATACAGGGTCAAGCCGGCCGCGATCGCCCCGAAGGCCATCAGCATCCCCATGTCGAACACCCACCAGCCCGAATAATGGGTCCACATCAAGGCATTGGCGGCCAGTGCGTCGACCCTGCGCAGATCGACGGTGGACGCCGACGCCGCGAAGCCCCACTGCGCCGGGACGAACCAGGAGATCTGCTGAAAGCCCCACTTGCTCACCAGCTGCACCAGGCTCCCGTTGAACAGCGCCGAGGCGAGGATCACCGGCACGAGCAGTGGCAGCACCTCGCGCTGCCGGTTGCCCATCGTCGACAGCACCAACCCGACGGCCGCGGACACGACGGCCGTGACGGCGACGCTCACATAGAGTTCGACCGTCGCGTTGCCCAGCAGCACGGCGCCGTGGACGGGGCCACCCTTCGCGACGATGACGATCGCGTAGAAGACAGCCGACAAGATGAGCGCGGCCAGACCGAACACGAGGAGCTTGGCCACCACATAGGCCGGCGCCGACAGCCCGACGGCCTGCTCACGCCGGAAGACGCGGCGCTCCTCGACGATGGCGCGGATGGTCAGCACGGTGCCGATGATCACCGCGCCGATGTTGAATGCGGCCAAGACCTCGATGGCTTCGTGGGCGTTGGAGCTGCTCGGAGCGGGCCGTTCCAAACCGGAATCGCCCGGGATCAGCAGCGTCAGCGCCGCCAACACGAAGGGCAGCACCACCAAGAACAGCGAGGAGAGGTGGTCGGCGAAGACCAGGCGGAGCTGTCTGCGGGTGAGTAACCGGATCTGTCGCTTCGCGGGCAGCTCGGCGGGCAGCGGCCACGGCGCGGCGACCTCCGGCGGGGCGGGCGGCCCCTGGCGACCGGCGCGGAATGCGCGATCGGCTCCGTCGGGATCGGCCGCGACCCGCTCGAGGGCCTTGGCCCAGTCGGTGGTTCCCATCGAGGCCTCGACCTGCAGGGGCGCCCCGACGAAAGCCATTGCGCCGCGCCCGGTGAGCACCACCACCTGATCGCAGATGCTGACGCCGCTCGGCGAGGACGGCGATGACATCGCCACCACCACGACACATCCGATGTCGGCCTGGCGGCGCAGGATCGCCATCACGTGGTCTTGTTGCGCCGCATCCAGTCCGGCGCCCGGCTCGTCGACCACGAGGAGCGTCGGCCGGGTGATCAATTCGACGGCCAGCGACACACACCGGCGCACCTCGGGCGCGAGCTTGCTGATCCGGGTCGCGCGATGTGGTGTGAGCTCGAGTTCGTCGAGCACCTGGTCCACCACCCGCTCGCGGTGCTCGCGTGCGGTGTCCGGCGGCAGGCGAAGTTCGGCGGCGAACCGCATGGCCTGTTGGACGGTGAGCCGCGGGTGCACGCGCTCGTCACGCTGCACGACCCCGATCCGGGTGCGCATCGACTCGGGCTCGGCGTGCACGTCGTGGCCGTCCACGGTGGCCCGGCCGGAGCTCAGTTCCCGGGTGCCGGCGAGCAGTTCGAGCAGCGCCGAGTTGCGCGCCGCCGACGGACCGACCACGGCGGTCAACGTCCCCAGCCGCGCCGTGAAGGAGACGTCGCTGAGCACCTCGTGCCCGTGGACCGTCAATCCCAGACGGTATGCGACGACCCCGCTGGTGCGCGCCCCGGGCTTGAGCGGCAACCGGTACGTGGAGCTGGGTTCCTGGGTGCGAAAGGAGGTGCCAGGGGTGCGCAGCTTCCGCGTGTTCATCTGCTCGATCAGCCCTGCCCCCTGGTCGTTCTCGTCGTGCCCGACGGGCGGAGCGGGCGGCGGCGCCGGCTACATGGCCGAGAACCGGCTGATCGGGCTGCGCGGCGACACCGACGTCTTCACCACGTTCGAG
>NZ_LZJH01000068.1:0-1355 GCF_001666745.1 Mycobacterium sp. E2699
AAGGTCCTGGTCAAACGCCTGGTGTGCATCGAGGACCTGGGCGACATCGACATCCTGATCACCGACAAGACCGGCACGCTGACGGAGGGCCGCATCCGCCTGGTCGGCGCGGTCGATCCGGCCGGTGCGCCGGCCGAGCCGGTCCGGCGGCTCGGGTTGCTGGCCACCGACGTCGACCCGGAATCCGGTGTGGTGAGCGCCAATCCGCTCGACGCCGCGCTGTGGGACTCCCCGCAGCCACAGCAACTGGTGGGCGGCGCGGTGCGCCGCGTCGCGCTGCTGCCGTTCGACCACGAGCGGCGCGCGACGTCGGTGTTGGTCGACGACGACGGCAACCGCCTCCTCGTCGTCAAGGGCGCCCCCGAACAGGTCCTGGACCGGTGCGACGGGACGCCGGCGGCCGCGGATGCGACCCTGGCGGACTTGTTCGCCGCCGGACGGCGGGTGGTCGCCGTCGCCACCCGCCCGGCCGCCGAGCTGACGGAGCTCACCGCCGACGACGAACACGACCTCACGCTGGCCGGCTTTCTGGTCTTCGCCGACGAGCCCAAGGCCGCCGCCCGGCAATCCCTTGATCAGCTTGCCGAGCTGGGAATCGAGGTGAAGATCGCCACCGGCGACAACCCTCGGGTGGCCGAAAAGGTCTGCGCCGAACTGGGTTTGGTCTCCAAGGGCACGATCACCGGCGCGCAGCTGGAATGCCTCGATGACGACGAATTCGGCCGCGCCGCTGCGGACCACAGTATCTTCGCCCGCATCTCCCCCGACCAAAAGGCACGGCTGATCACCGCGGCACGCCGCACCGGAAGATCGGTGGGGTTTCTCGGCGACGGGGTCAACGACGCGCTGGCATTGCACGCCGCCGATGTGGGCATCTCCGTCAACAGCGCCACCGACGTGGCCAAGGACGCGGCCGACGTGGTCTTGCTGGAAAAGGACCTGGGGGTGCTGGCCACCGGGGTGGCCACGGGCAGAAGGATTTTCGCCAATACCATCAAGTACGTGTTCATGGGCACATCGAGCAATTTCGGCAACACCTTCAGCGCCGCCGCCGCGTCGGCGTTCTTGCCGTTTCTGCCGATGCTGCCCAGCCAGATCCTGCTGGGCAACCTGCTCTACGATGCCTCGCAGTTGGCGATCCCCACCGACCGCGTCGATGAGGAGCAACGCGATGCGCCGGCGCACTGGAACGTCGCCTTCATCCGCAGGTTCATGCTGACGTTCGGGCCCATCAACTCGCTGTTCGACTTCTTGACCTTCGGATTCATGCTCGGCATCCTGCACGCCGGCGAGGTGGCGTTTCACACCGGGTGGTTCCTGGAAAACCTTCTCACCCAGACGTTTATCGTTTTCGC
>NZ_LZJH01000069.1:0-843 GCF_001666745.1 Mycobacterium sp. E2699
TCCTGGGCCCACATCTGCTCGTATTCGGCCTCGGCCGCCGCGATCGCCGGCGCGTTCTGGCCGAACAGGTTCGACATCACCAGCGACACCAGCTGGCCGCGATTGGCCGTGATCGACCCGGGGTCCACGATGGTCGCCAGCGCGGCCTCGTAGGCGACGGCCGCCGCCCGCGCCTGGGCCGCCGACTGCTCGGCTTGCGCGGCCGCCCCGCCCAGCCAGTCCACGTACCCGGCGGCCGCGTTGGTCATGGACGCCGCCGACGGGCCCTGCCAGGCCTGCCCGGCCAGGTCCGAGGTCACGGAGCTGAATGCGCTTGCCGCCGCGCTCAACTCACTGCGGATCCCGTCCCACGCCGCAGCGGCCGCCAACATTGGCGCTGACCCGGCACCGGAGAACATCCGGGACGAATTGATCTCCGGCGGGAGCACCAAAAAGCTCATGACCGCGGTCCCTTCTCAGCAGCGAGCCCCGGGAGCCAAAGTGTGCCGTTGCTCGGGTTCGCACGCAACCGCGACTGCGAGCGCTTGATCCCTGCGGTCCGGTCCGCAACGATCGTGCGGCGGCCGGGATTGGATTCCCGCCTAACGGGGTATGGGGCAGGCCGGAGAATGTACGTTGCTCCAGTGGCTGCTGAAGGTCTGATCAACGACGATCGAGGGGAGCAGTGATGAACTTTTCGGTGTTTCCGCCCGAGGTCAACTCGGTGCTCCTGCTTGATGGGCCGGGCCCGGGGCCGATGCTGGAGGCGGCGGCGGCCTGGGACGGGATCCGCAGTGAGTTGAGCGCGGCGGCAAGCGCATTCAGCTCCGTGACCTCGGACCTGGCCGGGCAGGCCTGGCAGGG
>NZ_LZJH01000070.1:0-31662 GCF_001666745.1 Mycobacterium sp. E2699
AGGTCGACGACGACGTAGATGCCCTCGGCATGCTTGGCGATCTCGTAGGCCAGCCGGCGCTTGCCCCAGATGTCCACCTTGTCGACGCTCCCGCCGTCCTTGCGGACGACGTTGAGGAACGTCTCCAGGGACGGGGCCACGGTGCGTTCGTCGAGCGTGGGGTCAAGAATGACCATGATTTCGTATGGACGCATGGAAACCTCACCACCTCCTCTGGTCTCAAGCGGCCACGGTCGTTCCGTGGCAGGAGGGTCGCCTGCGTCGGCAACCGCACCAGGCTACCGGACGGGGGGTCTGCCGGAAAAATCCGCGCGCTTACCGCCGGGCTTGGAGGAACTCGTGGGCCCGAGCCACGGTCGCCTCATCGGCCTTGGCGAGCGCGCCGGAATCGAACGGCGGCTGCGGGTCGTATTCGATGAGCAATTGGGCGGCCTGCGCGGCCTCGCGGTCGACCAGGAACTCGACCAGCCGCAGGGCCATGTCGATGCCGCTGGAGACGCCCGCGGCGGTGATGAGGCGCCGCGGTAGGTGCTCGACGACCCGGTCGGGGACGTAGCGCGCCCCCAACTCGTTGAGCAGGTCCGCAGACCGCCAGTGGGTGGTCGCGGTGAGCCCGTCGAGCAGGCCGGCGGCGGCCAGCAACAGCGCGCCGGTGCACACCGAGGTGGTGAACGTGGTGCGGGGGTGCACCGATTGCAGCCACGCGCGGATCGCATCTCCGTCCGCGTCGCGGATCAGCCGCCGGGTTCCGATGCCGCCCGGGACCACCACCACGTCGGGAGCGCCGACCTCGCCGAACGTGGCGTCGCAGGCGACGCCGAGCATCCCGTTCTCGGTGCGCACCTCTCCTCGGCGGTGGCCCACGAACACGACCTCGATCGACGGAATCCGTTGCAGCACCTCATAGGGGCCCACGGCGTCGAGCGCGGTGAACCGATCGAACAGCGGGATCGCGACTACCGTCATGGCGCCACTCCTTCGATCCCGGCTACGCCGGCATCATCGTCGTCGGCGCGCGTCATGGCTGCCCCACCGCCGCCGCCTCGGTGTCGGGTTCCGGCGCGGGCGCGTCCGGACGACGCAGCCCCGGCGGACGCAGCCGGGCCGGCAGCCACCCGGGCGGACGGTCGGAGGCCCGGTCGAACGGACCGCCCGCCGGGTCGTCCACGCGGCCGTCCCAGCGCGCCAGGTCCTCCTCGGGGCGATAGATCTGCCGGACCACCAGCGCGCACAGCGCCACCACGGCGACATCACGCAGCAACACCGTCGTGGTGAAGAACTGCAGCGGTAGCCCACGGTTCGGGTTGCCGTACAGGTAGTACATCCGCGGCACCCACACCAGGGCGTCAATCGTCATCCAGGCCAACAGGATTCGCCGATGCGGCAATGCCAGCACCGCCAGCGGCACCAGCCACAGCGAGAACTGGGGGCTCCACACCTTGTTGGTCAACAGGAACGCGGCCACCACCAGGAACACGACTTGCGCCACCCGCGGGCGCCTTGGCGCGGTGAGAGCAACGTACGCGATCGCCGCGCAACACACCGTGAACGTCACCGCGACCACCGTGTTCAACACGGTCGGCGGCTGCCAGAAGCCGAGCTTCGGATCGAAACCCCGCCAGCCGGTGAACGATTTCACCACGTTGTACAACGAGTCCATGTCGTCGCCGCGGCGGGTGTTGAGCCGGAAGAACTCGGACCAGCCCCGCGGGAAGAGGACCAGCACGGGAAGATTCACCAACAACCAGGTCGCCGCCGCCGTCACCGCGGTGCGCGCGAAGGCGCCGAGCCGACCGGTCCGGACGCCCAGCACCAGCAGCGGCCCCAAGAACAGCAGCGGATAGAGCTTGGCCGCGGCGCCCAGTCCGATCAGCATCCCGGCAAGCACCGGTTTTCGTCGTGCCCAGGCAAGCAGGCCACCCATCGCGAAAGCCGTTGCCAGGGCGTCGAAATTGGTGAAGATCTGAAAGATCACCACGGGCGAGGCGGCCACCAGGGCAGCGTCCCAGATGCGCCTACCCGCCAGACCCGCGGTCGCCCACACCGTCGCCAACCAGGCCAGCGCCAAGCCGAACGCCGCGATGTTGAAGAACATCACCACCTCGGCGACGACCGGCAACGGGGCGAGCTTGCTCAGCGCGGTATATGTCTTGGCCACCGCCATCGACGCGTACTGATAGACGCCGGTCAGCACCGGATACTCCATGTATCGCACCGCGGGCCGCCCGTCGTAGCGGACCTGGGGAGCCCCGCCGGCGTCGGTCTCGATCCAACTCGACTTGTACGGAAACTTGCCCTGGCTCAACAACTCCGCGCCATACAGGGGAACCGTGTCGGAGTAGCACAACTCGTAGTAAGCGCGTTGATTCTGCCAATTGGCGACCCGCTGGTCGCCCGTCCCGGTGCCGCTGCTCTGCAGGCACGCCGCCTTGGTCGACCAGCCGAGCGCCAGGAACACCAGCGCGATCACGTACATCACCCGCACCGGGGTCATCACCCGGGTGCGGCCGATCAGCGCGTGCCGGCCCACCGGCCCCCCGCCGGCCTCGGCCAGCGCGGCGCCCAAAAAGTCGGTGCGGCTGGGGCAATCGCGGTTGTCGACGCTGCGCAGGTCGGCCGCCAACGGCTCCGGTGAGATGGTGGCGCTCTGCTGCCGAGCGCCGGTCACGGCGGCGGCGGCGGAGCTTGCGGGCCGCCCGGTGGGACCCCGGGTGGCTGGAACCCGCCGGGGCCGCCCGGTTGCGGGCCGCCCGGCTGGTAGCCGCCCGGTGGGGGCGGCGCGTTGGTGATCGTCGTGGGCGGACCGACCGGGATCGTGATGCCCGGCGCCACCTCGATGGTGGGCTGGACGACGCTCACCTGCGGCGGCGCGGGCGGCGGCGGCGCCGCGGGCCCGCCCGCGTACCCGCCGATCTCGCTCGGCTTGGGGAAGCTCTCGTTGGAGGTGCCCTTCAGGGCGCCGTCCATGGTCGACTTCCAGATGTCCGACGGCAGCCCGGAACCGTAAACCTCTGCGCCCGAGGCGGTTACCAGCGGCACGTTGTCTTGTACGGTGCCCACCCACACGGCCGTCGACAGTGACGGCGTGTAACCGACCATCCAGGCGTCCTTGTTGGCCTGGGTGTCACCCAACTGCACCGTCCCGGTCTTGGCCGCCGACGGACGCCCGCCGGCCAGACTGTGGCCGCGCGAATAGGCGGCGATCGGCTGCATCGCGGCGGTGACGTTGTCCGCGACGCCCTTGTCGATGCGATTCTCGCCACTGTTGGTGTTGTTGTCCGTATTGCCGGCGTCGAAAAGCACCTGGCCCTCGGCGTTGACGACCTTTTGCACGAGATGCGGCCGGTGGTAGACGCCCGACGCGGCCAGCGTGGCGTACGCCGAGGCCATGTCGATCGGCCGGGTTTGGTACTGGCCCAGCACTATTCCGTTGTTCGGGGGGCCGCCCTTGCCGTCCTCGGACAGCGTGTGCGCGACGCCGGGGAAGCTCTTCGCGACGCCCGCCTGGTGCGCGGCGTCCGCGACGGCCTGCGGTCCGCCCTTGAGCTTGAGCATCAGCCGGTAGTAGGCGGTGTTGAGTGAAAGCTTCAGCGCCTCGGCGATATTGCAGGTGCCACAGCTCTCGCCGTCGACGTTGGTGATCTTGATGCCGTCGACGGTGAGCGGGGAGCTGTCCACCTGGTAGCCCAGGCCGATGCCTTGCTGCAGCGCCGCGACCAAAGCGAACACCTTGAACGACGACCCTGTCTGCAACCCGGCTTGAGCGAAGTCGAAGCCGTTGGCGTCGGAGCCGCCGTAGTAGGCGCGTATCGCGCCGTTGTGCGGATCGATCGACACCACCGCGGACCGCATGTCCGGATCCTGCCCGTCGAGGTATTTCGACACCGACTTCTCGGCGGCCTGCTGGGCCTTCGGGTCGATCGTGGTGGTGACCTGCAGGCCCTGAGTGTTCAGCGTCTGCTCGTCGATGTTGAAGAGCTCCATCAGCTCCTTGGTCACCTGGCGCTCGATCAGCCCGTTGGGACCGGTGGTCTGGTATTGCGCGCGGGCCTGTTCGGGCGGCAGGGTGGCCGGGAACACCTGCCCGGCACGGTCACTCGGCGACAGTGCCTTGGTTTCCACCATGCCGTCGAGCACCCAGTTCCAGCGCTCCGCGGCGCCCTTGGGGTCCACGGCCGGGTCCAGCGAGGACGGCCGCCGGATCAGGGCCGCCAACAGCGCGCCCTCCGAGACGGTGAGCTGGTCGACCGGCTTGTCGAAATAGGCTTTGGACGCGGCCGAAATCCCGTAGGCGCCGCGGCCGAAGTAGATGATGTTCAGATAGGCCTGCAGGACATCGTCTTTGGACCACTCCCCCGACATCTTGGTCGCGATCACCAATTCCTTCGCCTTGCGCATCAGACCGCTGAACCCGTGTTGCGCCGAACCGACCAGCGCGTTCTTCACGTACTGCTGGGTGATCGTGGAGCCGCCCTGCAGGTCGCCACCCCCGAACAGGTCGTTGTTCACCGCCCGGGCGAAGCCGGTGAACGAAATGCCGGGGTTCGAGTAGAAGTTGCGGTCCTCGGCGGCGATCACCGCCTGGCGCACATGGACGGGGACCTGGCTGATGTTGACGTCGACCCGATTGCCTTCGGGCGGAACGATCTTCGCGATCTCCGAGCCGTCGCTGGCCAGGATCGTCGACACCTGGTTGGTGCGGATGTTCCCGGGCTTGGGGACGTCGACGATGAAGTACGCCATGGCGAAGGTGACGATCGGCAACAGCACCAGCGCCGCCAACGTGATGTAGGCGGCGCGTCGCACCCACAGCCAGTTGATCTGGTCGACCCAGCTCCAATCGATTCCGGGTCGGGGCGCGCCGTCACCGGGTCCGCCCGGCCCGCCGGGTGGCCGAGGCGGAGGCGGAGGCCCGTCGGGTGGGCGACGCCCGGGCATGGGCCCCTCCCGCCGCCCGGACGTCGCGGCGCGACTGTCAAGGGCGGCCTTGACCTCCTCGAGCGGGTCCCGCTGCTGCGGCGACGACGCCGGGCTGTCCAGGGCCGCCTTGACTTCCTGGATGGGGTCGGGCCGCCGGGGCGCATGGTCGTCCACGACGGGCGGCAGGATCGTGGTCAACCGGTCGTCCGGGGGAACGGGGCGGCGTCGGCCGTGACCCGGTGGCGCTTCGCGCCCGCCGTGACCGTCCGGCCGGTCGGTGCTCGCGTGCTTGCCCACGCGCTCAGTCGCTGATTGGTTCAGATCACTGGGCGACTGGTCGTGGCGCCCTTCGTTACTCAATGGCCGTTCGGGCGCCGTTGCGCGCCGTCCGCGTGCCCCTGGGAGGAGGTGCCGGGCGGGCCGCACCCATGACATACGACTTCACGAGGTGGTTCCAGCTGCAGGTCCGGCACACCTCCACGACGTGCACCGAGAACTCCTGGAAGCGGGTCGCCAGCATCACCAACTCTTCGGCGGTGCGCGCCGAACCCGACACCGCACCCAGGTGGTCGCCGAATACCCAGGAGACCAAAGTCAGCTGTTCCTTTCGGCAGATCGGGCACATGACCTGGCTCTGTTTGCCGTGAAACTTCGCCGCGCGCAGCAGGTATGGGTTCGCATCGCAAACCTCGGACACACCGGTGCGGCCCGAGTACACCTCGGCGAGCAGGGAGCGCCGCCGAAGCGCGTAGTCCACCACTTGTCGCTGCAGTCGCACGGTGACCAGAGTACGTGGCCGCCCGCACCACCGACACGCAACCGAGGCTGATGCCGGCCCGCGCCGAGGCCATCGGCCGACGACCAGCCGCCCCGCACCGTAGGACCCCTCGACCTGCGGTGGCGGCGGCTAATGGCGGGTTATCGCGCAGCTTCGCTGTGACGAATGGCGCAATAACGTCAGGTAGTGTTGTGACGAATATATCGAAACGATACGATGACGCGAGGCGTCGAACCGTCGTAACAGTCCGTGCAAAGGGGGTGAATCGATGCTGGAGCTTGCCATCCTGGGCCTTCTGATCGAATCGCCCATGCACGGCTACGAACTGCGGAAGCGGTTGACCGGCCTGCTCGGCGCGTTCCGGGCGTTCTCGTATGGGTCGTTGTACCCGGCCCTGAGGCGCATGCAGGCCGAGGGGCTGATCGCGGAGAACGCGGCGCCGGCCGGCACCCCGGTGCGGCGGGCGCGTCGCGTCTACCAGCTGACCGACGCCGGTCGGCGGCGGTTCGGCGAGCTGGTGGCCGACACCGGCCCGCACAACTACACCGATGACGGCTTCGGCGTTCACCTGGCGTTCTTCAACCGCACGCCGGCAGAGGCGAGGATGCGCATCCTGGAGGGTCGCCGCCGTCAGGTCGAGGAGCGCCGCGAAGGGCTTCGTGAAGCGGTGGCGCGGGCGAGCAGCTCGTTCGACCGCTACACCCGGCAGCTGCATCAGCTGGGGCTGGAGTCCAGTGAGCGCGAGGTCAAGTGGCTCAACGAGCTCATCGCCGCGGAGCGGGCGATGCCCGGGCTTTCCGAACAAACGTGAAACCCCTGCACGACAAACGCACGAGAAGTACCCGAGACAAGAAGTTATGGAGTGAGGAGAACGCCCTATGAGTGACCACAAGCCGTCGGATGCGCAGACGGACGTACGAGTCGCCATCGTCGGCGTCGGCAACTGCGCGTCGTCGCTGGTTCAGGGCGTCCAGTACTACCTCGACGCCGACGAGAACAGCACCGTGCCCGGCCTGATGCATGTGAAATTCGGCCGCTACCACGTCCGCGACGTCAAGTTCGTCGCCGCGTTCGACGTGGACGCCAAGAAGGTCGGGTTCGACCTGTCGGAGGCCATCTTCGCGTCGGAGAACAACACCATCAAGATCGCCGACGTGCCGCCGACCAACGTGACGGTGCAGCGCGGCCCGACGCTGGACGGCATCGGCAAGTACTACGCCGACACCATCGAGGTTTCCGACGCCGAGCCGGTTGACGTGGTCAAGGTCCTGAAGGAGAACAACGTCGACGTGCTGGTGTCCTACCTGCCGGTGGGCTCGGAGGAGGCCGACAAGTTCTACGCCCAGTGCGCGATCGACGCGGGCGTGGCGTTCGTCAACGCGCTGCCGGTGTTCATCGCGTCGGACCCGGTGTGGGCCAAGAAGTTCGCCGACGCCGGCGTCCCGATCGTCGGTGACGACATCAAGAGCCAGGTCGGCGCCACCATCACCCACCGGGTGATGGCCAAGCTGTTCGAGGACCGCGGCGTGCAGCTGGACCGCACCATGCAGCTCAACGTGGGCGGCAACATGGACTTCCTCAACATGCTCGAGCGCGAGCGGCTGGAGTCCAAGAAGATCTCCAAGACACAGGCCGTCACCAGCAACCTGCAGCGCGAGTTCAAAACCAAGGACGTGCACATCGGACCGTCCGACCACGTGGGCTGGCTCGACGACCGCAAGTGGGCCTACGTCCGACTGGAGGGCCGGGCGTTCGGCGACGTACCGCTCAACCTGGAGTACAAGCTCGAGGTGTGGGACTCGCCGAACTCGGCCGGCGTCATCATCGACGCGGTGCGGGCGGCCAAGATCGCCAAGGACCGCGGCATCGGCGGGCCGGTGGTCCCCGCCTCGGCCTACCTGATGAAGAGTCCGCCGAAGCAGCTGCCCGACGACGTCGCGCGCGCTCAGCTCGAAGAGTTCATCGAGGGGTAACTCTCCGGTTTGCGGCCCGCGAGCGTGACGGCACTGCGATTGTCGGCTCCGATTTACGCGGTGGCGTTACGCTCGCGGTCACGCCGTAGTGTCTTTAGATCGTGACCGAGATGTCTGAGGACGCACCGGCGGGACTGTCGGAGTTCTCGCTGCTGGCCGAAAATGCCGAACAGGCCGGCGTCGCCGGGCCGCTGCCCGACGTCGAGCGGGTGGAATCGGGCCCGGCCGACAACAGGATCAGCGCGCTGCGCTGGGGAGCTCGCTCATCCGGGGGCCCGCGCATCGTCTTCCTGCATGGCGGTGGGCAGAACGCGCACACCTGGGACACGGTCATCGTCGGCCTCGGCGAGCCGGCCCTGGCCGTCGACCTTCCCGGGCACGGACATTCGGCCTGGCGCGAGGACGGCGACTACTCGCCGCAGCTCAATGCCGACGCCCTGCTGCCGGCGCTGCGCGAGCACGCGCCCGGTGCGGACCTCGTCGTCGGCATGTCGTTGGGCGGGCTGACCGCGATCCGGCTGGGCGCCATCGCCCCGGAGTTGGTCGGCGAACTCGTCCTGATCGACGTCACGCCGTCGGCGCTGCAACGACACTCCGAGATGACCAAGGAGCAGCAAGGCACGGTGGCGTTGATGCACGGCGAGCGCGAGTTCGACAGCTTCCAGGCGATGCTCGACCTGACCATCGCCGCGGCACCGCACCGCGAGGAGAAGGCGCTGCGGCGCGGCGTTTTCCACAATTCCCGGCGGCTCGACAACGGCAAGTGGACCTGGCGCTACGACACCATCCGCAAATTCCCCGACTTCAGCGGTCTGTGGGACGACGTCGACCGGCTGTCCGCGCCCATCACGCTCATCCGAGGCGGCTCGTCGGGATTCGTCAACGACGACGACGCGGCCGAACTCGCCAGGCGCGCAACCAATTTCCGCACCGCGCACGTCGTAGAGAATTCGGGCCACTCCGTGCAGAGCGACCAACCGCGCGCGCTGATCGAGCTCCTGCGTGGGGTGCTCGACTCGCGCTGAGCCTACGGTGGGCATATGAATCCTGACCGCCCCATTCGAATCGGCGTGCAGTTGCAGCCGCAGCATGCCCCGGACTACGCCCAGATCCGCGACGCCGTTCGCCGCTGTGAAGACATCGGCGTCGACATCGCCTTCAACTGGGACCACTTCTTTCCGCTCTACGGCGATCCCGACGGCCCGCATTTCGAATGCTGGACCATGCTCGGCGCCTGGGCCGAGCAGACCTCGCGCATCCAGATCGGCGCGCTGGTGACCTGCAACTCGTACCGCAACCCGGAGCTGCTGGCCGACATGGCCCGGACCGTCGACCACATCTCCGCGGGCCGGCTGGTCCTGGGGATCGGTTCGGGCTGGAAGCAAAAGGATTACGACGAATACGGCTACGAATTCGGCACCGCCGGCAGCCGCCTCGACGACCTGGCCGCCGCGCTGCCTCGCATCAAGTCGCGGCTGGCCAAGCTGAACCCGGCGCCGACCCGCGACATCCCGGTCCTCATCGGCGGCGGCGGTGAACGCAAGACCCTGCGGCTGGTCGCCGAATACGCCGACACCTGGCACAGCTTCACCTCCGCCGACGAGTTCCCGGCGAAATCGGCCGTTCTGGAACGGCACTGCGCCGACGTGGGGCGCGACCCCGTCGGCATCGAGCGCTCGGCCGCGGTGAACGACGGCGGCGCGCTGATCGCCAATGCCGAAACGCTCGTCGGGCTCGGCGTCACCCTGCTGACCGTCGGGTGCGACGGTCCGGACTACGACCTGACCGCCGCGGAGGCGCTGTGCAAGTGGCGCGATAGCCGCTAGACCGGTCGCCTCCCGTTTGTCGCAAATTCATCGGCCAAACACCTTAACGGCGGCGCGAAGTCATGAGAAACTTCTCAGCGCTAGCTGGCCGATGCGGGTTGGAACGAGGCTCGGAACAATAGATGCCGAAAAGATACGGGGTCAAAGAAAAAGACCTGGTTGTTTCGCATATCCTGCACCTTCTTCTGACCGGAAAGCTGCGCAGCGGCGACCGCGTCGACCGCAACGAGATCGCGCTCGGCCTGGGGGTCAGCCGCGTCCCCATTCAGGAAGCGCTGGTGCAACTCGAACACGACGGAATCGTGTCCACCCGCTACCACCGCGGCGCGTTCGTCGAGCGGTTCGACGAAGCCACCGTCCTCGAGCACCACGAGCTCGACGGTGTGCTCAAGGGAATTGCGTCGGCGCGCGCGGCGACCAACCCCACTCCACGGATCCTGGGTCAACTCGATGCGCTGATGCGATCGATGCGCACCGCCAAGGATTCGAGGGCCTTCTACGACAACGCTGCGGAATACCGTCACACGGTCATCGACGAGTACGCCGGACCGCGGCTCGCCGCCACGATCCGCGCATCGCGCAACCTCATTCCTCGCGCGTTCTGGACGACCTATCAAAGCAGCCGCGAGGAAATGTTGCCGTTCTACGAAGATGAGACCTCGGCGATACACCGGCGTGATCCTGAGGCCGCCCGGTCCGCGTGCGTGGGTCGCTCCTACCTGATGGCGCAGACCATGCTGGCGGAACTGTTTCGGCGCAGGGTGTTTTCCGCGCCCGACGACATCGTCCAGGTCGTCCCCCAGGTATTCACCGGAACCGACGCGCCTCGCGTCGAACCGTCGATCGCGCTTTAGACCTTTTCGACGCGCCAGGTCGCCGGTGTGCCGATACGGTAGCGGTGATGAGTTCGCGCCTGGACCGGCGTACCAAGCGCCGAAAGCTCTTCGCACTGGCCACGACGACGTTGATGGTCAGCGGCCTGACACTGGCTGCCCCCGCGGCCGCCGACTGGAATCAATGCGCGCCCGGCGGCGTGGACAGTGCGCGGGCATTGCCGAAGGATCTGACCGAAACCCCCGGTGCGGGCCACGAAGATCGGGACACCACCGCCTCCGTCGAGCCGCTCGACTCGGTCAACGCCGGCGCACTGAGCCTCGGGACGCCGGGGGTGCTGACGGTGGGCACCCTGTCCGACGCCCCACCGAACATCTGCATCAACCCCACGGGTGAATTCAGCGGCTTCGACAACCAGCTGATGCGCGCCGTCGCCGGCAAACTTGGTCTGCAGGTCCGCTTTGTCAGCACGGATTTCTCCGCGCTGCTCGCCCAGGTGGCGTCGCGACGCTTTGATGTCGGATCGGCAGCGGTGAAGGCCACCGAGGCGCGACGCCGCACGGTTTCGTTCACCAACGGCTACGACTTCGGCTTCTACTCGCTGGTGGTGCCACCCGGCTCGGCGATCCACAAATTCAGTGACCTCGCCGCCGGTCAGCGCATCGGCGTCGTGCAGGGCACCGTCGAGGAGTCCTACGTCGTCGACACGCTGCATCTGCAACCGGTGAAGTATCCGGGCTTCGCGACCCTGTACGCCAGCCTCAAGACCCGCCAGATCGACGCGTGGGTGGCACCCGGGACGCTCGCGTCGACCGTCATACGGCCCGGCGACCCGGCAGTCGTGGTCGCGAACACCTTCAGCCCAGGCAATTTCGTGGCCTACGCGGTCGCCAAGGACAACCAGCCGCTGATCGACGCGCTGAATTCGGGACTGGACGCCGTCATCGCGGATGGCACCTGGGCGAACCTGTACTGCCAATGGGTGCCTCGGCCCCTGCCACCCGGCTGGAAACCCGGGTCGCAAGCCGCGCCGGCTCCGCACCTCCCGGACTTCGCCGCGATCGCCGCGAGCCACCACCGCGAGTCGGCGGGCCCGGGTGCCCCCATGTCGACGCTGGCCCAGTTGCGCGAGTCCTTCTTCGATTGGGATCTGTATCGGCAGGCCATCCCCGCGCTGTTGACCGTCGGGTTGCCCAACACGTTGATCCTGACGAACAGCGCCCTGGTCATCGGCCTGGCGCTCGGGATGGTGCTGGCCATCGCGGGAATGTCACGGTCACGCTGGTTGCGCTGGCCGGCGCGCGTGTACACCGACATCTTCCGCGGCCTGCCCGAAGTGGTGATCATCCTCATCATCGGGATGGGCGTCGGGCCCTTGGTGGGCGGGCTGACCAACAAGAATCCCTACCCGCTGGGCATTGCGGCGCTGGGACTGATGGCCGCTGCCTACATCGGCGAGATCCTGCGCTCGGGCATCCAGAGCGTCGACCCCGGCCAACTCGAGGCCGCCCGCGCGCTCGGATTCAGCTACCCGGAGGCGATGCGTCTGGTGGTGGTGCCCCAGGGAATACGGCGGGTGCTGCCGGCGCTCGTCAACCAGGCCATCGGATTGCTCAAGGCCTCCGCGCTCGTGTACTTCCTCGGACTGGTCGCCAAGCAGCGGGAGCTTTTCCAGGTGGGCCGGGACCTCAACGCGCAGACGGGCAGCTTGTCGCCGTTGGTGGCCGCCGGTCTGTTCTACCTGATCCTGACCATCCCGCTGACCCATCTGGTGAACTACATCGACGGCTGGCTTCGCCGCGGCCGTGTCGTCGCGGAGCCGGACGACCACGCCGGCATGCTGACGACGAAGTTCGGCCAGGAGATCACGTGACCGCCGGCGCCTTGAGGCACGCGTCGGTATCGTTGGTGGCCAAAGACATTCACCAGACTCTCGGCGGAAATCTGGTGCTGCGCGGCGTGGACATCGAGGCCCCCGCGGGTAGCACGGTGGCCATCATCGGGCCATCCGGCTCGGGCAAGTCGACGTTGCTGCGCACCCTGAACCGGCTGCATGAACCGGACAGCGGGGACATCCTGCTGGACGGCAGGTCGGTGATGCGCGACGATCCCAATCAGCTCCGCCAGCGCATCGGCATGGTGTTCCAGCACTTCAATCTGTTTCCGCACCTGAGCGTGCTGAAAAACGTCGTGTTGGCGCCGTCGAAGTTGCGGCGCCTGCCCGCGGACGCGGCCCGCGAGTTGGCGCTGGCACAGCTGGACCGAGTTGGCCTGAAGCACAAGGCCGATTCCCGCCCCGGCACGCTGTCCGGCGGCCAGCAGCAGCGGGTCGCGATCGCCCGCGCGCTGGCGATGGCCCCGCAGGTGATGTTCTTCGACGAGGCGACCTCGGCGCTGGATCCCGAAATGGTCAAGGGAGTACTGCAACTGATCGAAGACCTCGGCGCCGACGGCATGACGATGGTGGTCGTGACGCACGAAATGGGTTTCGCGCGGTCGGCATCCGACACTGTCGTTTTTATGGATCGCGGCAAAGTCGTGGAATCCGGACCCCCCGAGCAAATATTCGAAGCCGCTAAAACGGAGCGGCTCCAGCGGTTCCTATCCCAAGTGCTGTGACGGTTTCCGACTAGTAGGCGATAGCTCCCTTGTCCGGCACACATATCGGGTTAGACTCCCGACTTATGGCGGACAGCGAATCCACAGCTCCCGAGGTGAAGGAGCTTGCGGAAGGTTTGCACCGCGCGCTGTCCAAATTGTTTTCGATATTGCGCCGCGGGGACCCCAGCGGCGTCGTAGCCGGCGACCTCACGTTGGCGCAGCTGTCGATTCTGGTCACCCTGCTCGATCAGGGGCCCATCCGGATGACCGACCTGGCGGCACACGAGCGGGTGCGGACACCGACCACGACGGTGGCGATCCGCCG
Source organism: Mycobacterium sp. E2699 (assembly GCF_001666745.1). Taxonomy (NCBI): domain Bacteria; kingdom Bacillati; phylum Actinomycetota; class Actinomycetes; order Mycobacteriales; family Mycobacteriaceae; genus Mycobacterium; species Mycobacterium sp. E2699. The sequence goes on from NZ_LZJH01000070.1 coordinate 13,258, forward strand.
GCTGGAGAAGATCGGGCTGGTGAAACGCTCCCGCGACCCGTCCGACTTGCGAGCGGTGCTGGTCGACATCACGCCTCGCGGACGGGCCGTTCACGCCGAGTCGCTGGCCAACCGGCACGCCGCGCTGGCCGCGATGCTCGGTCAGCTGCCCGAGGCGGACCTGAACACCCTGATGAAGGCGCTGGCGCCCCTGCAACGCCTGGCCGCCGGCGAACCCGGCCCCGCCGGAGAACACCCGGCGCGCAAGCAGGCGTGAAAGACGCTGCTCTGCAAAGCGATTGGTGGCTTCCGTAGACTCAGGTCATGCCCACCGCACTCATCACCGGCGCGAGCGGCGGTATCGGTTCCGCCATCGCCACAGCGCTCTCGCAAACGCACACCCTGCTCTTGGCCGGTAGGCCCTCCGATCGGCTCGACGCCGTGGCAGAACGCCTCGGCGCCACCACTTTTCCACTGGACCTCACCGACACCGACGAGATCGACGCCAGCTGCGAGATCGTCGACGAACTGGACGTGTTGGTGCACAACGCGGGGCTGTCCATTCCCGGTCACGTCGCTGAATCCAACGTCGAGGAGTGGCGCGCCACGTTCGCAGTGAATATCTTTGGGGCCGTGGCGCTTACGCTCGCGCTGTTGCCCGCGCTGCGCAGCGCCCGCGGCCAGGTGGTGTTCCTCAACTCCGGTGCGGGGCGCACCGTTTCACCGGGCATGGCCTCCTATTCGGCGAGCAAGTTCGCGGTCCGGGCCTTCGCGGACTCGTTGCGCGAGGACGAGCCGGACCTGCGCGTGACCACTATCTACCCCGGCCGTACCGACACCGATATGCAACGCGAACTCGTCGCGTTCGAGGGCGGCGAGTACGACGCGGCCAAATTCCTCAGGCCCGAGACCGTCGCCGCGGCGGTCGCCGATGCCCTGGCCACACCGCGCGACGGTCACGTCCACGAAGTCGTGCTCCGGCCCGGCCGGCGATGATCCGCCTGCGCGGCTAGAGAACCAGGTTGACCAGCCGGCCCGGGACCACGATCACCTTGCGCGGAATGGCGCCGGCCAGGAACGCCTGAACCTTCTCGTCGGCCATGGCGGCGGCCTTCAGCGTGTCGTCATCGGCGTTTGCGGCCACCACCACTCGGCCACGCACCTTGCCGTTGACCTGCACCGGATATTCGACGGTCTCCTCGACGAGGTAAGCGGGGTCGGCCTGTGGGAACGGCCCGTGCGCCAGCGGTGCGGTGTGGCCCAGCCGCGACCACAGCTCTTCGGCCAGGTGCGGGGCCAGCGGCGCCAGCATCAGCACCAGTGGCTCGGCCGCCGCGCGCGGAACCGCCCCGCGGTGCTCTTTGGTGAGGTGGTTGGTGTACTCGATCAGCTTGGCCGCGGCGGTGTTGTTACGCAGTGCCGCATAGTCTTCGGAGACCCCTGCGATGGTGCGATGCAGCGCGCGCAGCGTGTCGGCGTCCAGCGCCTCGCCGCCCGCGTCATCGGTCACCCGTGTTTCGCCGGTCTGCTCGTCGATGACCAACCGCCACACCCGCTGCAGGAAGCGGTGCGCCCCGACGACGTCCTTGGTTGCCCACGGGCGGGACGCCTCCAGCGGACCCATCGACATCTCGTACACCCGCAGCGTGTCCGCGCCGTATTCGTCGCAGATCTCGTCCGGAGAGATCGAATTCTTAAGGCTCTTACCGATTTTGCCGAATTCCTGGGAAACTTCGACTTCGCCGTCCGGACCAGGGTAGTAGAACCTGCCGTCGCGTTCGCTCACGTCGTCCGCCGGCACATAGGAGCCGCGCGCGTCGGTGTAGGCGAATGCCTGAATGTAGCCCTGGTTGATGAGCCGGCGATACGGCTCGCGCGAACTGACGTGGCCCAGGTCGTAGAGCACCTTGTGCCAAAATCTCGCGTACAGCAGGTGCAGTACCGCGTGTTCGGCACCGCCGACGTACAGGTCGACCCCGCCGGGATCCTGCGGGCCGTGCTCGGCCGGTCTCGGGCCCATCCAATAGGCCTCGTTTTCCTTGGCGCAGAACCGCTCCGAGTTGTGCGGATCGGTGTAGCGCAGTTCGTACCACGAACTGCCGGCCCACTGCGGCATCACGTTGGTGTCGCGGGTGTAGGGCCGCAGGCCATCGCCCAGATCCAATTCGACATGCACCCACTCCGTCGCCTTCGCCAGGGGAGGCGACGGCTCGCTGTCGGCGTCGTCGGGATCGAAAAGCACCGGCGAGTAGTCCCGGACGTCGGGCAGTTCGACGGGCAGCGCGGCCTCGTCGAGCGGGTGCGGGCGTCCGTCGGCGTCGTAGACGATCGGGAACGGCTCCCCCCAATACCTCTGCCTGGCGAAAAGCCAGTCGCGAAGCTTGAATTCGATGCGCGCCCGTCCGCGTCCCTCGGCGTGTAGCCGTTCGGTGATCGCTTGCTTGGCGGCCGCCACGTCCAAGCCGTCGAGGTAGCCGGAGTTGACCAGGACACCGTCCCCCGCGTGCGCGGCCTGCGTGATGTCCCCGCCGGCAATGACTTCCACGATCGGCAGGCCCAGCGCGTGGGCGAAGTCCCAGTCCCGCTGGTCATGCCCCGGGACGGCCATGATCGCCCCGCTGCCGTAACCCGCCAGCACGTAGTCGGCGATGAAGATGGGCACCGGTTTTCCGTTGGCGGGATTGGTGGCGTAGCTGCCCAGGAATACGCCCGTCTTCTCCCTGCTCTCCTGGCGTTCGAGGTCTGACTTCGCGGCGATCGCGCGGCGGTAGGCGGCGACGGCCTCGGCCGGCGTGGCGGCACCGTACGTCCAGCGGGGGTCGGTGCCGTCGGGCCAGGCGGTGGCGGCCAGTTCGTCGACCAGGTCGTGCTCGGGGGCCAGCACCAGGTACGTCGCCCCGAACAGCGTGTCGGGCCGGGTGGTGAACACCTCGATGTCGACCGCGTCACCGTCGCTCGTGCTTGCCGAGAACAGCGCCTGCGCACCGGTCGAGCGACCAATCCAGTTGCGCTGCATGGTCTTTACCTGGTCCGGCCAATCCAGCACATCGAGGTCGTCGAGCAGCCGGTCGGCGTAGGCGGTGATGCGCATCATCCATTGGCGCAGCCGTTTGCGGAATACCGGGAAGTTGCCGCGGTCGCTGCGGCCGTCGCTGGTGACCTCCTCGTTGGCCAGCACGGTGCCCAGCCCGGGGCACCAATTCACCATCGAGTCGGCCCGATAGACCAGCCGGTGGCCGTCGATCACGTCCGCCCGCTCCCCCGCCGACAGCCCGGCCCAGTCCCGCCGGTCGTCGAGACGACGCGCACCGGAATCGAACTCGGCGATCAGCTCGGCGATCGGACGCGCCCTGTTGGCCGCGGTGTCGAACCAGGCGTTGTAGATCTGCAGGAAGATCCACTGGGTCCATTTGTAGAACTCGACGTCGGTGGTGGAGAAGCTGCGCCGGCTGTCGTGGGCCAGGCCGAGCCGGCCCAGCTGGCGCTTGAAGTTGACGATGTTGGCCTCGGTCCTGGTGCGCGGGTGCGTGCCGGTCTGCACCGCGTACTGCTCGGCGGGCAGCCCGAAGGAGTCAAAACCCAAGGCGTGCAAGACATTATGGCCGGTCATCCGGAAATACCTGGCGTAGACGTCGGTGGCGATGTATCCCAGTGGGTGGCCGACGTGCAGTCCGTCGCCCGACGGGTAGGGGAACATGTCCTGCACGAACAACTTGTCGTCGGGCACCCGGGTTCCATCGGGCGGCGCCAGATCACCGACCGGATTGGCCACGTTGAACGTCCCGAGCCTCGCCCAGTTCTCCTGCCACGCTCGTTCGATCCGGCCGGCCAGCGCCGCGGTGTAGCGATGCGGCGGCGCATCGGAGTCCGCCGCGGCGGCACCCGATGCGCTCCGGGGCGCGGCGGTCGGGGATTCGGTCACCTGAACAGGGTATAAGGCGGCCCGGGCGACCCCGGCGGGCCACAGGTTGATCTCGGTTCAGTTGCGCACCGATCAGAGCTTCATCCCAGGTCGGTTTCGGCCCTGTCCACCGCGTTTGACCTCTGGTTACAGTCGGCCTCTGACCACGTGGGGCCCAGCCGTTGGAAGGATCACGCTGATGATTCAGATCGCCCGTTCGTTGCGGGTAGTCGCAGGGGGTCTGGCCGCCGGCGCGATCGGTGTCACCGCGTTCGCGGGCGCCACCGCATCCGCCGACCCCGTGGTTCCCGTGCCGCCGCCCGCGCCCGCCGTCGCGCCCGCGCCGCAGAACGCCGTGGCGGCGCCCGGCAACAGGTTGCTCGCCACTCCCCCGGCCGCCAATCCCTACGCGCCGCCGAACGCCGCCGCCGCGCCGGCGGTGCCCGTGGCGCCCGCACCCGCCGCGGTCGCGCCGGTCGCTCCCGCGCAGCCCCCCGCCGTGTCGGGCACGCTGCGTGACTACCTGCAGTCGAAGGGCGTCAAGCTCGAGGCGCAAAAGCCCCAGGGCTTCAAGGCGCTCGACATCACGCTGCCGGTTCCCCCTCGCTGGACCCAGGTGCCCGACCCCAACGTGCCCGACGCGTTCGCGGTGATCGCCGACCGGCACGGGGCCAGTATTTACTCGTCGAACGCGCAGGTGGTCGTGTACAAGCTGGTCGGCAACTTCGATCCGAAGGAAGCCATCACCCACGGCTTCGTCGACAGCCAGCAGCTGCTCGCGTGGCAGACCACGAACGCCTCGATCGCTGACTTCGGCGGCTTCCCGTCGTCGGTGATCGAGGGCACCTACCGTGACGGCGACATGCTGCTCAACACGTCGCGGCGCCACGTCATCGCGACATCCGGACACGACAAGTACCTGGTGTCGCTGTCGGTGACCACCGACCGCGCGGTGGCGGTCGCGGACGCGCCGGCCACCGACGCGATCGTCAACGGCTTCCGCGTGACCGTGCCGGGAACCGCTTCCCCCGCCCCGGCCCAAGGGCCGGGCGCGTCCCCGGTCGGGATCGCGGCCCAGCCGGCGGCCCCGGTCGGACTTCCCCCGCAGACGGCGGCGGCACCGGTGGGCGTTCCCGCGCAGCCGGCGGCAGCAGCGCCGGCCGGGCTTCCCGCTCAGCCCGTCCAGCCCTACCCGGCGGCCGGCTCCCGGCCGGCGCCCAACCTGCTGACCATGGTGCCCGGGCTGCCGCCGTTGCCGAACTTCTCGTTCCTGCAAGGGCGTTGATCAGCCACGGAACGAAGGCTTCGCGAGCCGGGCGCGCGGGTCCGCCGTCCGGCTCGTATTGTGAGGCCATGTTGATCGCGGGGTGGGTGTGCATGTGTGCGGCGGTGGCGTCCGCCGGGTTCGGTGTCTGGTCGCTCGTTCGCAATCAGACCGCCGATGGCACCCAACTGGCGCTGCGGGCCATGGCCCCGCCCCAGTTGGCGGCCGCCGTGATGTTGGCCGCCGGCGGTGCGGTGGCCCTGGCCGCCTCCCCGGGGACCGCTCTGCTCGTGCTGATCGTCTGCGTCGCGGGCGCCCTCGGGACGCTGGTCACCGGGTCGTGGCAGACCGCCCGCTTCGCACTGCGCCGAGAGGCGGCCGCACCCGGCTGCGCCGGCAGCTGCGCCGTGTGCACGCAGTCCTGCCACTGATTCGACGGTGGCGACCCGCCACCAACCGATCCCGCTCGGGCCGTCCGTGTTGAAACGGCTGCCCGTCGATTCCTTTCTGCTGGCGCTGGCGGCGACGGTCGCCCTCGCCGCCGTTCTGCCCGCCCATGGCCGGGCCGCCGATGTCGTGTCCGCCGCGGCGAAAGCGGCGATCGCGCTGTTGTTCTTCCTGTACGGCACCCGGTTGTCGCCCCAGCAGGCCTGGCACGGGGTGCGCCAATGGCGGCTGCATGCGCTCGTGCTGGCCACGACATTCCTGATCTTTCCGTTGCTCGGCCTGGCCGCCCGAGCGTTGGTGCCGGCGGTGCTGACCAACGACCTCTACAACGGCCTGCTGTTCCTGTGCCTCGTCCCGTCGACGGTGCAGTCGTCCATCGCGTTCACGTCGATCGCGCGGGGCCATGTGTCGGCCGCCATCGTCAGCGCGTCGTTGTCCAACATCCTCGGTGTGGTGCTGACCCCGCTGCTCGTGGTGCTGTTGATGACGACCGGCGGCGCGCCCCGGGTGGACGCCGCCGCGATCCGCGACATCGTGCTGCAGCTGTTGCTGCCGTTCGCGGCGGGTCAGCTGGCGCGGCCATGGCTGGGCGGGGCGGTGGCCCGGTATGCGGCACTGCTGAAAGTCGTTGACCGCGGGTCCATCCTGCTGGTGGTGTACACCGCATTCGCGATGGGCGTGGTCAAGGGAATCTGGGGCAGCGTCGGTGGGTGGCGCCTGGTCTCGGTGACCGTCGTCGCCGCAGCGCTGCTCGCGGTGGTGCTCGCCATCACCAGCGTCATCGCACGGCTGGCCCGGCTCGACCGCGGCGACGCGATCGTCCTGCTGTTCTGCGGGTCGAAAAAGAGCCTGGCGTCAGGACTTCCGATGGCGCTCGTGCTGTTCCCGCCGGCCACGGTCGGTTTGACGATGTTGCCGCTGATGATCTTTCACCAGATCCAGTTGGTGGTCTGCGCGGTGATCGCCAGCAGGCTCGCGCGGGGGAGTGGCCCTAGTTTCGGCTCACATCGATCGGGTGGGTCGCCAACAACGGAAGCGGCAGCGGCTGGCGACGCAGCACCTGACCCCACAGGTCGGACCTCGGCCCCACCAGAACGTCGGATGGCAACGCCGACAACACAATCCAGTCGTCGCGCTCGATCTCACCCTCGAGCTGGCCGATGGTCCAACCGGAGTAACCGGCGAAGATCCGCACCCCCTCCACCAGCGGGGCGATGAGGTCGGGCTCGGCGTCCAGGTCGACCATCACGATCCGGCCGTCCACATGCCGCAGGCCCGGCACGCCTTGCGGATCGGCGCCGATCCGCAACGCCGCGAGACACAGCGCCGCGTCACGCTTGACCGGCCCACCGATGAACATCGTCTTCGGTTTCGCCGACAGTTTGGCCCACTGCGGCAACACGTTGTACACCGCGGTCTCGCTGGACCGGTTGAGCACGACACCCAGTGTGCCGCCGTCGTTGTGCTCGACGATGTAGATCACGCTGCGCCGAAACGTGGGCTCGAGGAGATCGGTGTTGGCAAGCAGGAGAGTGCCCGCGCGAACCCGCTGCGCGGCGGGTGCGACATAGTCCTCGGGGTCTTCGGGCGGCATCCCACCATCATCGCACCTTCGCATCGCCGCCCGGGGCAATCGAGCGTGGCCGGCCAACAATATTTGTAGGGTGGGTGCCGCCGCTTTGTACTCTGGGCACCGCGGCGCTCCCGCCAACGCCAATCCTGGAAGTCGGATTTGTGACTCAACCCCGGACGCACTCACGCGCACCCGCGGCCCTGTGGCGGTCGGTGCGCGGCATGCCGGATTTCTGGCGACTGCTGCAGGTGCGCATGGCAAGTCAGTTCGGCGACGGCCTGTTCCAGGCGGGGCTCGCCGGCGCGCTGCTGTTCAACCCGGACCGCGCCGCGGACCCCATGGCCACCGCGCGCGCGTTCACCGTGCTGTTCCTGCCGTACTCGCTGTTGGGACCGTTCGCCGGCGCGCTGATGGACCGCTGGGATCGACGGCTCGTGCTCGTCGGCGCCACGACGGGCCGGCTGATTCTCATCGCGGGCATCGGCACCATCCTGGCCATGCGCGCCGGCGACATGCCGCTGCTGATCGCGGCGCTGTTCGCCAACGGCCTGGCCCGGTTCGTCGCGTCCGGACTCTCGGCGTCCCTGCCCCATGTGGTGCCGCGCGAGCAGGTGGTGACGATGAACTCGGTGGCCACCGCGTCGGGGGCCGTCGCGGCCTTCCTCGGCGCCAACTTCATGCTCGTGCCGCGCTTCTTCGCGGGCGCCGGCGACGAAGGCGCCTCGGTGATCATCTTCATCACGGCCATTCCCGTGTCGATCGCGTTGCTGTTGTCGTTGCGGTTCGGCTCCCACGTGCTGGGCCCCGACGACACGAAGCGCGCGATCCACGGATCGGCCGTCTACGCGGTGGTCACCGGCTGGATGCACGGCGCGCGCACGGTGGTGCAGAGCCCGACGGTCGCGGCGACCTTGTCGGGCCTGGCCTCGCATCGGATGGTGGTCGGGATCAACTCCCTGGTGATGCTGCTGCTGGTCCACCACCTGCCCGGCCCGGCGACCGGGGGACTGGGTGTCGCGTTGGTGTTCTTCGCCGCCTCCGGCCTGGGGGCGTTTCTGGCCAACGTGTTGACGCCGTGGGCGATCCGCCGCTGGGGGCGCTACGCCACAGCCAACGGCGCGCTCGTCGCGGCCGCGGTCATCCAGCTCCCCGGCGCGCTGCTGCGCCTGCCGGTGATGGTGGCGTGTGGCTTCTGCCTCGGCGTGGCCGGTCAGGTGGTCAAGCTGTGCGCCGACTCCGCCATGCAGATGGACGTCGACGACGCTCTGCGTGGACACGTGTTCGCGGTGCAGGACGCGCTGTTCTGGGTGGCGTTCATCGTCGCGATCACCGTGTCGGCGCTGTTGATCCCGGACGACGGCCGCGCGCCGGCGTTTGTGCTCTTCGGGTCGGTGCTGTACCTGATCGGCCTGGCGATGCACGGCGTCATCGGCCGCCGCGGCCAGCCGGCCGGTTCTCGCTAAGGTGCATACGTGACCGCTGCCGAGCCGATGGTGGCCGACCTGCGCGCCGAAAGCGACGACCTCGACGCGCTGGTGGCGCCGCTGCCCGCCGGCCGCTGGGCGGATCCGACGCCCGCGCCGGGCTGGACCATCGCACACCAGATCGGACACCTGCTGTGGACCGATCGGGTCGCGCTCACCGCCGTCACCGACGAGGCGGAATTCGCCGAGGTGCTGAAGGACGCTCAGAAAGATCCGACCGGATTCGTCGACGCGGGGGCCGAGGAACTGGCGGCCGTGGCACCGGCCGAACTGCTCGCCGACTGGCGGGCCACCCGCACGCGGCTGCACGAGGCGCTGCTCGGCGTGCCCGACGGCCGCAAGCTGCCGTGGTTCGGGCCGCCGATGAGCGCGGCATCGATGGCGACGGCCCGGTTGATGGAGACGTGGGCGCACGGGCTTGACGTCGCCGACGCCCTCGGCGTCAAGCGGCCCGCCACCGAGCGGCTGCGGTCGATCGCGCACATCGGGGTGCGCACCCGCGACTACGCGTTCGTCATCAACAACCTGGCTCCGCCGACCGACCCCTTCCTCGTCGAGCTGCGGGGACCCGGCGGCGACACCTGGTCCTGGGGCCCGGCGGACGCCGGTCAGCGCGTCACGGGTTCCGCCGAGGACTTCTGTTTCCTGGTGACCCAGCGACGCCCCCTGGGCGTCCTCGACATCACCGCGCACGGTGCCGACGCCCAGCGGTGGCTGGAGATCGCGCAAGCCTTCGCGGGGCCCCCCGGCTCCGGCCGGTGAAGTCCTAAACGCCGTCCTTCGGCGCGCTGAGCTCGCGAAACCAGGCGAGGTGGTAGTTCGCCGACACCAGATCCCCGGTCACTTCGCCTTCGGTGGCCGCCAGCAGCAGGCAGTTGAGCAAGAGCGCCGCATCGATGTTCGGGTACTGGGTCAAAAGCTGGTAGCGCGCGGTGTCGAGATGCACTCGGAGCAGGTCGATCTCTTCTTCCGCGACCCCGGTTCCGGCGGCAGCTGCCCTGGCCAACGTGTGCACCATGCGCGGCAATCCGTCGCGCCAGTGGGTGGCCTGGCTCAACTCCCAGCCGAGGTCGTCCAGCGCGGGCAGCTCGCGCGGCTGCCCTGAGGACTTCGTGTCGGAGAAGTCATCCAGCCAGCCCAGCGCGTCACCGGGGGCGTAGCTGCGGGTGCGGCGGGACTCGCCGAGCAGGGCCGAGACCCTGCCGCTGCGCCGCCCGGGTGCCAGCAACCGCACCCCCGCCGGAAGCGCGATGCCCGGCGGTATCCAGCCATGGGCGAGGTCGGTGACCAATACCGTCGCGCCGTCGGCCCGATCGCCGATCGCCCAATTCAGCCGCGGCTCTTGATGGACCATGAACGCAAGCAGGCGCTGCAACCGTTCGTCGTCGGATTCGATCGTCCGCGCGGTGTCCGGGATTTGCTCGACGGGCCCGGGCGGTGGCGGGCCGGTGACCTCACCGGACTCCCGGTGCCGGCGCTCGGCCGGTTCGGGCTCGTCCTGGGCGGTGGCCACTTCGTCGGGCACCGGGCCGGCTGCCGGTGGTTCATCGATCTCCCGCGCGATGACCTGCTCCGGCTCGGGGACGGCGTCCGGGGCTTCCGCGTCCGTGATGGCGGGGATGACTTGCGTCTTCAGATCGGCGCCGTCGAGACTGTCGAGCCGCTCCGGGCCTCGGCTTTCGGTGCGCGGCTGGGCCTTCACCGCGTGCACGTGACGAACCGCCGACTCGACCCGCCGCACGGCGCGCGCCCGGGCCTCGTCGATCACCCTGGCTTCTTCTTCCCGCCGGATGAATTCGGGAATTTCCGCCAGTCGGATCTTTCTGAGTTCGTCGTTCGCGCTTCTGCTGATCCGTTGCAGGTCGTCCCTCAAATATTCTGCGAGGCTGGCTGTTTCGGCAGTGGGCGTGGACAATTCGGCAGGCCAAAGCCCACCCGTCACCCAGGGGGTGCAGTCCACCGGAGAGCTGAAGGCCGGAATCGCCAGCGATTCCCGGGTAGCTCTCCGGAGGCGCTGGCGCGCCGTTATCCGACCGAAGATCGCCACTGGCTAAGCCTACCGGCATCGGTCGGGTCGTCTATTCAGCCGGTGAATTGTGCAGCTGCGACGCCCTGGGTAGCGTGTGGACATGGCTGATTCTGCGCTGCAGCAGCAACTCGACGAGGTGCGCGCCCTGCTGGCTCGCGCGCGAGAGTTGTTCGGCCCCAATCCCGTCGAGCCGCCCACGGACATCGCACCCGATCCCGACAGCGCCAAGACGTGGCTGCTTTAGGGACGTCGTCGCAGCTTGTGCGCGAGCAGCTTTTCGATCGCCGTATCGAGGTCGTGCGGGGTCGGGACCTCCGTCGACGGGGTGTGACCCGCCGCCACGATCTCGTTGCGCACTTCGAGTAACGCCTTCAGGCACGACACGTCGGCGGTCAACAGGATTCCCTGCGCGAGGGTTTCGGCGTCGGTTGCCATCGCCTCTTCGCTCAGCGCGACGCTGTGCATGTACCCGCCGCGGCAGGAGCGGACGAGGATGTGCCCACTCGGATGGACGGTGTCGAAGGCGGGATTGGCGTCCGTCACCGACCCCCGTCGGTGATGCCGCCGAAATTTCGCGCCGCGTCTTGCTCGTGCTCTTCCCACATCGCCGCCGACGCGCTCAGTTTGTCCGCCATGTCGGCATGCTCGTCGGCTTGCCGTTCGTAGCACTGGCGTCGCAGCTCGAGTAGTTCACGGCCGGCGTCGCGCAGTTCGCTGAAGATGGGGCCGAGCGAGTCCAGGCTTTCCTGGATCGCCGCGTGCGATGCGGGAACGGTGCGCAGGTAATCGGCGGTCTCCTGGTGATGCGCAGCGGCTTCACGTAAGTGCGCGGGCACCACACGGATTGGATCTGCCATCTGCTCTCTCCTACTCGCTGCGCCGCCGGCCAGGCCGGCGGCATCACTATTGTCACGCGGTCGACGTGGCCGCCGGCCCAGTGGGTGTCGGCGGGTGCGGGTCTGCCGGCGGGTTGGCGGGTGCGGCCGCCGCCGGTGGATGCTCCCAGCCTAGAAAGTTCGGCCCGCTCACGGTGGCGATGCGCTGAATCTGGCCGTCGAGGAGGGCCTTTTCGTGCCCGAGAGCAAGCGCGTGCCGGTCGGTGAGGATGCCGATGTCGCCGGGCGCCGCTTGGAGCGGGTCGATGGGGTTGGTGACCGCCGTGCCCGGCGGGGGGATGGTAATTCCCTGTTGATGGAACGCATCTGGGATCGAAGCGCCGCCGATGGCGGCTTGGATCGCCGCGGCCAGCTGTGGGCTGGCGGCCGTCACCGTATCGCCGTCGGGCAGCGTCACCACCGTCGGGCCCGCCGGTGGCGGTTCGGAGTGATCCGTCACGTCCTCGGCGTGGGCGTTGTCGTCGTCGCCGACAGGTTCTTCGGGGCCGTCCCCGGGCTGCTGGTCATGGGGACCGAACGAGCTCTCCCGCGCGAGGTCCTGCAGGCCGGGCAACGGGAGTCCGCCCGACCCCCCGAGGCCCGGGATCGGCGCCCCGCCGAAACCGGGAATTGATGGCACCGCAGGCAGAGCGGGCGCTGTGGGCATCGCCGGGGCGCTGGCCGCCGGGGCGGATCCCGGGAGATCTCCGGCGGGCGCGCCGGAGTCGTCGGCCCACATCGAATCCGGCAGCGGCTCGAGTGCGGGATCGTCGACCGGGGACTGGGTGGTGCGGTCGCCGGATGCGGCAACCGGAACGGCGGCCTCGGGCGGACGCTCGGCGGGGCCGTCCTTGGACGCGTCGTACAGGGACGTCCAGGCGGCCATCAGCGCGGATTTCGACGTGTCGTCCAGGCTCGCGTTCAGAACGACCGCGCGGATGTCCTTGAGCTTGCCGATGAGGAACCGTTGGAAATCGCGGGCTCCGGCCGGGGTGTCGAGATCGGAGCGGGTCAGGACCGCGGTCTCGGTCTCGCGCTGTAACCTGGTCAGCGCTTCGCTACCCTCGACGGCCTTGAGGTGCGCGTTCAAGATCGCAGTGATCACTTGCATGTCGAGCTGAGAGCTCGCCGAATTCTGGTGCGCCAGAGCCGCTTCGGCGTCCGCCATGGCTTCGGCGGCCTCGCCCTGCCCTCGACCGGGCTCGGGTGCGCCCGCCGGGGCGGCCCCGAAGAGGGGCGCATAGCGTTGGCGGATCTTGCGCACGATCGCATCGAGTTGCTCGGGCCTGGTGGTGGGCGTGACCACCGCGGCCACCTCATCCGGCGCCAGACCCGCCTGCCACGCGTTCGGGTCGCCGGTGCTGTCCCGGACGGAAGTGATCGTCTTGATCAGCTCGTCGTACGTCGACATCGGTGTCGCGACCCCTCCATGCCGGGCGACAGTACCCAGGCACGTTGTTGGCGACAATTCACCCCCGCGCGCCTGTGAACCAACGAGCCGGCATCGGTGGTGGCTAGCCCGGGGGGAGGGCGTACTGGGCGCGCAGCCCTTCCAGCACAGCCCTTTTCGCGCGTCCGAGTTCGCGGGCATCGGCCACCACCCGGGCGATCTCGCGTTGCTTGTCCACGAGAAATCTGCGCAGTTCGCGCGCCCCCATGGGAGTGTCGACGGCCAGGTCCGCGCGGGCCGCGGCGGCGCGGTCGATCTCCTCGGCGATCGCGTCGAGCCGCCTGACGCTCTCGCGGGTTGCGGCGTGGGCGCCGGCGAGCACCTCCGCCAGCACGCGGTCGGCATCGGAGGCGGCTCCGTGCCGGCCGGCCAGCGCTGACTGCCGCGCCTGCATGGCATCGAGCGACGCCCCGGCCTGTTCCGGCATGGATTCGTTGCTCATAGCGGCCGCCGGATCGCAATGTTGCTTCCCAGCCGGCTGATTCGCACCGAAGCACCGGGGTAGGGCGCTTCGACCACCAGGTTGTTGCCTATCGCCATCTGGACGTGTCCGGCATGGGGGAACACGAGGTCGCCGGGCCGGACGAGCGAACGGGGCACCGGCATCCCGTCGTTGATCTGCTGATAGGTGGTGCGTCCCAGGTGGACGCCCGCCCGCGCGTAGGACCACTGGACCAACCCGGAACAGTCGAACTGGTCGGGTCCCGTCGCACCCCACACGTAGGGGCGTCCGAGTCGCGACAGTGCCGCGCGCACCGCGACCGCGGCCCGGCCGTTCGGCGCCGGCAGTTTGGAAAGGTGTTGGTGTGTCAGCCGGTATCGCAGCGCTTGCAGCGCCGTGGCGTGTCGCCGCGCCTTGAGGCGGGCCGACAAGACGTGCGAGCGCTGTGCGCGTAGCCTCGCCACGCGACGCCGCATCGCCTCGCGCTGAGCCATCGGCGTCGGGGGAGCCGCGGTCTTCTCGGTGCGGGCCTGGTCGACGACCGATCGGGTCAGCTCCCGGGCCTCGGCGCGATCCCGGATGGCGCCGGCGATGACGCCGGCCGCTTGCGCGTCCGTACCCGCCGCCGATCGCAGGCGCTGCTCGGCGCGGCCCGCCGCGAGCCGGTAAAAACCGTGTGCCACAGAGCTGTTCGGACCGCTTTCGCGTTGCAGCGACCCGGTGCCCGCCTCCAGCGCCGGCGGCGTCGTGCTGCCGGCAAAGAGTCGATGAGCGCGACTCAGCACCTCGATTTCACTGGCGGTCACCGCGCCTCCTCGTCGCCGCCGTGTGCGCTGTCCGGGCCCTGCGACTCGACCGCCTCGGCGAAGGCGCGGACGCGGGGGAGCGCCCCCGGGGGGATGACCCCCCGGTTGCGGATGTCCCACATTTCGTCGGTGCCGACGCCGACGAGCGCCGCGATGACCGTCTCCGGCAGAGACGACTTCACGCACGCGCGATCGAAGCGCGCGCTCAAGCTGGTGGGCATCCGCTTCAGCAGCGCGGCGCGCGTCTCCTCGAGCGCCCGCAAATGCTCCATGAGCCGGCCCGTCGAGTCGGCGCCGGCGTTGACGGCCACCCGCCAGGAGCTGGCGGCCAGCATCTCCGCCTTCACGCATTGAGCGATCACAGACAGAATATACGTCTCATATTCGTTTGATGTCGTCGCCGGCAGCCGATCGATGACGGATTTGAGGGCATCGAGTTGCGCTTCGGCGTAGCCTTCGAGCACTTCCGTGTCGCTGTGGCGGTCGACCACCACGGTTCCGGCGGGCCGCGCCGACCGCGTGTCTACCGGTTGCGCGGCCATCAGCCGGGCCAGCTCCGCATCCGGGTCGGCGGCTACCAGCAGCCGAGAATAGGTGCCCGGCGGCAGGCCCAACCCATTCTCGACCTTTTGAACTGTGCTTTTATGCGGCTTACGGGCACCGCGCTCGAGGAAGCTCAGGCCCATGATGCTCACGCCCGTCGCGGCCGCCAGCTCGGCCAGGGACCAGTCGCGTGACTCGCGCAATGCGCGGATGGCCGCGCCGGCCGATTCACGGCTCACCGCACGCTCCGGCCATGGGCCGGATATTACACAGAACCCGCGACGAGGCCTCGGATATACGTTTATATCTCGTTTCTCTTGCGTCGCCGGTTGCAATGCGTATACGCTTTCGTCTACGTTTCACCGCTGGATCAAGGAGACCGACATGGGACACCCCTGCGCAGCGAACCCGGAACTGTGGTTCGGCTACCCCGACGACGACGGTGGTGACGGCGCCGCCAAGGCGCGCGCCTACGAGCGGTCCGCCACCGAGGCGCGGATCCAGTGCCTGCGCCGCTGCCCGCTGGCACAGCAGCGCCGGTGCGCCCAGCACGCGATCGCGCACCGCGAGGAGTACGGCGTCTGGGCCGGCGTCAAGCTTCCCGGTGGCCAGTACCGCAAGCGCGAACAACTCGCCCGCGCCCACGACGTACTGCGCCGAATCGCCGCGGGCGAGATCAATTCGCGACAGCTGCCCGAGAACGCGGCGCTGTTGGCGCGCCACGAGCATGACGCGATTCCCGTCGCCGCGGTGGTGGTGCACCTGCCGGTCGCACAAGTCGGGCCCCGTTCGGCCGCCTGACCTCCCGTCACCTTCCCCGACCGCCGTTTGCTGGCCCGGCCGGCGGGGTAGACGGGCTTGGCAGGACCGAGTCCGTCGACCCAGAGGCACACCCATGACGTTCGACCTGACACCGACGGCGGCACAACACGACCTCGCCCGGCGCACCCACGAGTTCGCCGAAGAAGTGATCCGCCCCGTGGCGCTCCACTACGACCAGCGCCAGGAGTTTCCCTGGCCGGTGCTGGAGGAGGCCGCCCAGCGCGGCTTTTACAGTCCGCTGTTCTATCGCGACCTGATCGGCGACCCGACCGGCATTTCGCTACCGATGTTCATGGAAGAGCTCTTTTGGGGTTGTGCCGGAATCGGATTGGCGATCGTTATGCCCGCACTGGCGCTGTCGGCGATCGGTCAGGCCGCCTCGCCGGAGCAGATGCTCGAGTGGGCGCCCGAATGCTTCGGCACCCCAGGGGATGTCAAGCTGGCCGCCCTGGCGATCTCCGAGCCCGAGGGCGGCAGCGACGTTCGGAATCTGCGCACCCGCGCGCGCCGCGACGGTGACGACTGGATCATCGACGGCCACAAGATGTGGATCGGCAACGGCGGCATCGCCAACGTGCATGTGGTCAACGCGGTCGTGGATGAGGAACTGGGGCATCGCGGTCAGGCGCTGTTCGTGGTGCCCGGCGGCACGCCGGGGCTCAAACTGGTTCGAAAACTCGACAAGCTGGGTTGCCGCGCGTCCCACACCGCCGAGTTGCTGTTCGAAGGGGTGCGCGTTCCGGCGGCCAATTTGCTTGGCGGAGAAGAGAAGCTGGAACACAAGCTAGCGAAGGCACGCGAGGTGGTGGCCGGCGGAAAGCGGTCCGGCTCGGCGACATTGGGCACCTTCGAGCAGACCCGTCCGATGGTCGCGGCCCAGGCGATCGGGATCGCGCGCGCCGCATTGGAGTACGCGACGTGGTACGCCACGGAGCGGGAGGCCTTCGGCGGCCCGATCATCGACAACCAGGGCATCGCGTTTCCGTTGGCGGAACTGGCCACCGAGATCGACGCCGCCCGGCTGTTGACCTGGCGGGCCTCCTGGATGGCGGCGAACAACGTCCCCTTCGATCGCGGCGAGGGCTCGATGTCGAAGCTTGCCGCCAGCGAGGTCGCCGTCAAAGCCACCGAACGGGCCATCCAGACGATGGGCGGCTGGGGTTACATCACCGACCATCCGGTGGAGAAGTGGTATCGGGACGCCAAGCTGTACACCATCTTCGAGGGCACCAGCGAGATTCAGCGCATGGTCATCTCCAACGCGCTGGGCGCCACGGTGGGAACCCCGCCGCTGCATGTGGTGATCGAGCCGACCGGTGGCCCGCTGAACCGGATCTTCGGTCGCGGGACCCCGCTGCGATCGCGCGCCGCCGAGGCGGCGCTGTCGATGCAGGATCGCGTCCCCGACCCGGTCATGCGGTTGGCGATGAAGGTGCTGCGGCCGCCGGGCAGGTGAGGGCCCCACGAGGCGTAGCGTCGAGCAGGTGAGCAACCTCGAGACCGCGCCGGCCGAAATCGCTCGCGCGTCGGAGGCCGCCGGCGCCGAGATCTCACACCGGAAGGAGCACCGATGACCGCCGACAGGACCGGCGCCCCCACCACCATCACCGCGGAGGAGGGTCGCTACACCATTGCCGTCGACGGCAAGACCGTCGGCCTCGCCGACTTCGCCGATCGAGGCGACCAGCGCGTGTTCTACCACACCGAGATCGACCGCGAGTACGGCGGACGCGGTCTGGCGACGATCCTCATCGAGCAGGCCCTCACCGCCGCCCGCGACGACGGCAAGCGGGTCGTCCCGGTGTGCTCGATGGTGGTCACGGTGCTCAAGAAGCACCCCGAGTTCGATGACATCACCGACCCCGTCACCGCCGACGTGCACCGGTGGCTGCAGTCCTGACCGGCTCGCTCACTTACCGGTGCGCTCGCGGTGCTTGCACCCGGGCCAGCAGCAGGGCCGGCGCTTGCCTTCCTCCAATTCCTCCTGGGTGCGGCGAATGCGCCGCTTTCGGGTGGCGTCTTGCTTGGCGTCCTCCACCCAGCAGATGAACTCGTTGCGCGCGAGCGGCGTGATGTCCTGCCAGGCGGCCAGCGCGGTGGAGTTGGCGGTCAGGGCCGCGCGCAGGTCGGCGGGCAATCTGTGTACCACGCCGCCGGGCACTCGGTTGCTGCTCACCGGGCTAGGGTAAGGCGATCGAGCCAGAGGAGGCGGCATTGAGCGAGCATGAAGTGCGGATGATTGTCTTGTCGACCGACGACCTGGACGGGTCGATCCGCTTCTACAGCGAGACCCTCGGCATGCCGTTGAAGTTCCGCGATGGGGCCCACTTCGCCGCCCTAGACGGCGGGGCGGTCACCCTCGCCCTGGCGACGGCGGTGGACCATCCCATTCCCGGGCAGGTCGTCGTCGGCATCAAAACCACCGACGTCGACGCCGCCGCGAAGGCCGTGGAGGAGAGCGGCGGCGGCATCGTGAAGGGCCCGTACGACGACGCTCACGAACGACGCGCCGTGGTGTACGACAACAAGGGCAACGGCTTGGTCTTCTACAGCCCGCTGGCTCGGTGAGGTCCTCGTCGGGCGGTTTTCAAATCCGGTATCGCACGCGATAGCGCTCCCACCGACCGCGTGGTGAAGGCGTAATCCTCCTCCGAGGCGGACGCGGCGGCCGAGCGGCCGCGCATCCCGACTCGATCACAACAGTGGGCGAAGGGGTCTGTGGTTCATTGACATAGAGGACAGATGTCTCCCGACATAGAGGACAGCCCAGTTATCGCGAGGTGTCCTCAT
>NZ_LZJH01000071.1:0-1076 GCF_001666745.1 Mycobacterium sp. E2699
AGCAGGTTGCCCAGCAGGATCTGGCTGGGCAGCATCGGCAGAAACGGCAAGAACGCCGACGCGGCGGCGGCGCTGAACATGTTGCCGAAGTTGCTCGACGTGCCCATCAGCACGTACTTGATCGTGTTGGCGAAGATCCGGCGGCCCTCGGCGACGCCGGTGGCCAGCACGCCCAGGTCCTTTTCCAGCAGCACCACGTCGGCCGCGTCCTTGGCGACGTCGGTGGCGCTGTCTACGGAGATCCCCACGTCCGCGGCGTGCAGGGCCAACGCGTCGTTGACGCCGTCGCCGAGGAAGCCGACCGATCGCCCGTTGCGGCGCAGCGCGGTGATCAGCCGCGCCTTCTGCTCGGGGGAGATGCGCGCGAAGATGGTGTGGTTTTGCGCGGCGTCGACGAACCCGTCGTCGTCGAGGGGTTCCAGCTCGGCGCCGGTGAGAGTGCCCTTGGACGCCAAACCCAGGTCATTGCAGACCTTTTCGGCGACCCGCGGATTGTCGCCGGTGGCGATCTTGAGCTCGATGCCCAGTTCGGCCAGCTGTGCCAGCGACTGGCGCGCCGCGGGTTTGGGTTCGTCGGCGAAGACCAGAAAGCCGGCCAGCGTGAGGTCGTGTTCGTCGTCGGCGGTGAGCTCCGTCAGCTCGGCGGCCGGGCGGGTGGCGACGGCGACCACCCGCCGTCCGGCGGCGAACAAGTCCGCCAGGGTCGCATCCGCGGCCGCCGGCGTCCCGTCGCACCGGTCCAGGACCTGTTCGGGGGCGCCCTTGACGACGAGGAGGCGGTTGCCGTCGTCGTCGACCAACACCGACGTCGCGCGCCGCTCGTGGTCGAACGGCAGCAGCGCGACGCGGCGCACCGCGCCGCCCACCAGTTGCTGTGGCTGCGGGGAGTCCCACAGCGCGGCGTCGAGCGGATTGGCGCTCACCACACCGGATTCCGGGTCGACGTCGGTGGCCAGCAACCCGAGCCGCCGGACCGGCTCGGCCGGCGCACCGGCCGGATCGACCGCGCCGACCAGGCGGATGCGGCCCTCCGTCAGCGTGCCGGTCTTGTCGGTGATCAGGATGTCGATGTCGCC
>NZ_LZJH01000072.1:0-905 GCF_001666745.1 Mycobacterium sp. E2699
AGTTGCCCAGCTGCGCGACCGTCGCCGACGCGCTGGCGTGGTAGCCGCTCATCGCGGCGACATCCTGGGCCCACATCTGCTCGTATTCGGCCTCGGCCGCCGCGATCGCCGGCGCGTTCTGGCCGAACAGGTTCGACATCACCAGCGACACCAGCTGGCCGCGATTGGCCGTGATCGACCCGGGGTCCACGATGGTCGCCAGCGCGGCCTCGTAGGCGACGGCCGCCGCCCGCGCCTGGGCCGCCGACTGCTCGGCTTGCGCGGCCGCCCCGCCCAGCCAGTCCACGTACCCGGCGGCCGCGTTGGTCATGGACGCCGCCGACGGGCCCTGCCAGGCCTGCCCGGCCAGGTCCGAGGTCACGGAGCTGAATGCGCTTGCCGCCGCGCTCAACTCATCGGCCAGCCCGTCCCACGCCGCAGCGGCCGCCAACATTGGCGCTGACCCGGCACCGGAGAACATCCGGGACGAATTGATCTCCGGCGGGAGCACCAAAAAGCTCATGACCGCGGTCCCTTCTCAGCAGCGAGCCCCGGGAGCCAAAGTGTGCCGTTGCTCGGGTTCGCACGCAACCGCGACTGCGAGCGCTTGATCCCTGCGGTCCGGTCCGCAACGATCGTGCGGCGGCCGGGATTGGATTCCCGCCTAACGGGGTATGGGGCAGGCCGGAGAATGTACGTTGCTCCAGTGGCTGCTGAAGGTCTGATCAACGACGATCGAGGGGAGCAGTGATGAACTTTTCGGTGTTTCCGCCCGAGGTCAACTCGGTGCTCCTGCTTGATGGGCCGGGCCCGGGGCCGATGCTGGAGGCGGCGGCGGCCTGGGACGGGATCCGCAGTGAGTTGAGCGCGGCGGCAAGCGCATTCAGCTCCGTGACCTCGGACCTGGCCGGGCAGGCCTGGCAGCG
>NZ_LZJH01000073.1:0-1327 GCF_001666745.1 Mycobacterium sp. E2699
GGTCTGTGGTTCATTGACATAGAGGACAGATGTCTCCCGACATAGAGGACAGCCCAGTTATCGCGAGGTGTCCTCATGTCCAAGGCCCGTTTGGTCGTCGCCGCTGTCCAGGTTGAGCACCGCCCGATCAGTGAGGTCGCTCGGGACTACCGGGTCGCGCGCTCGTGGATCTACACCTTGCTGGCCCGCTACCGCGCCGAGGGCGAGCCTGGACTCGAGCCACGCTCGCGGCGCCCGTCCTCTAATCCCCGGCAGCTTCCCACCACCGTCGAAGAATTAATCATCAAGCTGCGCAAGCAACTTGGCGAACAGGGCTACGACGCCGGACCCCACACGATCGCCGTCCACCTGCGCCGCCAGACCGGCAACACCCCCGCGGTGTCCACCATCCACAAAGTCTTGCGCCGCCGCGGCTTCATCACCGCCCAACCCCACAAACGGCCCCGCAGCAGCTACCTGCGCTTCCAGGCCGACCAACCCAACGAATGCTGGCAGGCTGACATCACCCACTGGCAGCTGGCCGGCCCCGACATGACCGCCGCCACTGGCGCGCCGATCGAAATCCTCAACATCCTCGACGACCACTCCCGTAAAGCCCTGACCTGCACCGCCCGACCCGTGTTCACCGCGCTGGCCGTGCGCGACTGCTTCCGCGACGCCTACGCCGCCCACGGCCTGCCCGCCAGCGTGCTCACCGACAACGGCATGGTTTTCACCGCCCGCCACGCCACCGGCCCCGGCGGACGCACCGCCCTGCAAACCGAGCTGGCCACCCTGGGCGTCGTCTTCAAAAACTCCCGCCCCTATCACCCCCAGACCTGCGGCAAGGTCGAACGCTTCCACCAAACCCTCAAAAAATGGCTGACCCGCCAACCCCCAGCAGCCACCCTGGCTGACCTCCAAGCCCAGCTAGACACCTTCACCGAGTACTACAACACCGTGCGCCCACACCGCTCCTGCCAGCGCCGCACCCCCCAAGACACCTACCGCGCCCGACCCCTCGCCGGACCCGCCAACACGCCCCCCGGCATCCACTGGCGAGTACGCACCGACCGCGTCGACAGCTACGGCAAGCTCACCCTGCGCCACGCCGGACGACTCCACCACATCGGCATCGGACACCGCTGGGCCAACACCGCAGTCCACATGCTCATCGCCGACCTCAACATCCGCATCATCGCCACCGCCCACGGCCAACTCATCCGCGAACTCACCCTCGACACCACCCGCGACTACCAACCCCAAAAACCCAAAACACCCCCAGCCAACAACTGAGGGTGTTCACTATGTCGCGAGACATCTGTCCTCGATGTCTCGCGACATCACA
>NZ_LZJH01000074.1:0-889 GCF_001666745.1 Mycobacterium sp. E2699
CGGGGTCAAGGATTGATGCGGGTCCAGCGCGCACCGGAAGCGAAGGGCCGGACTCCGTCATGAAGTTTGCCTTGGCGGCCCACGGGACCCGCGGCGATGTCGAGCCCTGCGCCACCGTCGGTGCGGAGCTGCGGCGCCGTGGACACGATGTGCGAATGGCGGTGCCGCCCAACCTGGTTGACTTCGTCGAGGCCGCCGGCGTGCCCGCCGTGTGCTATGGGCCGGACACGCGGGAGCAGGTGGTGGCCGTCGCGGATTTCACCCACAACGCCTTCAAGGTGCAGAATCCGGCGCGCTTCGTCCGCGACCTGAAAGCGCTTTTCGTCGAGGGCTGGGCGGAGATGAGCCGGACGCTCACCGCGCTGGCCGACGGTGCCGACCTGTTGGTGACGGGCCAGACCTACCACGGGGTGGTCGCGAATGTCGCCGAGTACTACGACATTCCGGTCGCAGGGCTGCATCACTTCCCGGTGCGGGTCAACGGTCAGCTCGGTGTCCCCTTCCTGCCGTCACCGGCGCCCGTGGTCCGCACGACACTGACGGCCGGCTGGTGGCTGTACTCGCGCATCACCAAGGCGGAGGAGGACGCGCAACGCCGGGAACTGGGTCTCCCGCCGACGACGGTTTCGGCGTGGCAACGGATGGCCGAAGCCGGAACGCTGGAGCTGCAGGCCTACGACGAGGCGGTTTTCCCGGGGCTCGCGGCGGAATGGAATGGCAAGCGGCCCTTCGTGGGTGCGCTGACGCTGGAGTTGGGCGCGGACACCGATGACGAGGTCGCGTCCTGGATCGCCGCGGGAAAACCGCCGATTTACTTCGGTTTCGGCAGCACGCCGGTCCAGTCCCCCACGGAGACGGTGGCCATGATCGCCGACGCCTGTGCCGAGTT
>NZ_LZJH01000075.1:0-809 GCF_001666745.1 Mycobacterium sp. E2699
CCCAAACCCGCGGCGCGCCAGTCGCTGGCACAGCTGGCCGAACTGGGCATCGAGCTCAAGATCGCCACCGGCGACAATCCGCGGGTCGCCGAAAAGGTCTGCGCCGAACTGGGTTTGGTCTCCAAGGGCACGATCACCGGCGCGCAGCTGGAATGCCTCGATGACGACGAATTCGGCCGCGCCGCTGCGGACCACAGTATCTTCGCCCGCATCTCCCCCGACCAAAAGGCACGGCTGATCACCGCGGCACGCCGCACCGGAAGATCGGTGGGGTTTCTCGGCGACGGGGTCAACGACGCGCTGGCATTGCACGCCGCCGATGTGGGCATCTCCGTCAACAGCGCCACCGACGTGGCCAAGGACGCGGCCGACGTGGTCTTGCTGGAAAAGGACCTGGGGGTGCTGGCCACCGGGGTGGCCACGGGCAGAAGGATTTTCGCCAATACCATCAAGTACGTGTTCATGGGCACATCGAGCAATTTCGGCAACACCTTCAGCGCCGCCGCCGCGTCGGCGTTCTTGCCGTTTCTGCCGATGCTGCCCAGCCAGATCCTGCTGGGCAACCTGCTCTACGATGCCTCGCAGTTGGCGATCCCCACCGACCGCGTCGATGAGGAGCAACGCGATGCGCCGGCGCACTGGAACGTCGCCTTCATCCGCAGGTTCATGCTGACGTTCGGGCCCATCAACTCGCTGTTCGACTTCTTGACCTTCGGATTCATGCTCGGCATCCTGCACGCCGGCGAGGTGGCGTTTCACACCGGGTGGTTCCTGGAAAACCTTCTCACCCAGACGTTTATCGTTTTCGC
>NZ_LZJH01000076.1:0-34676 GCF_001666745.1 Mycobacterium sp. E2699
GACAACCGACTCGCCGAACAAGGCTGGACCACCCGCACCAACGCCCGCGGCGAAACCGAATGGATCCCGCCCCCGCATCTGGATTACGGGCAACCAAGAACCAACACATTCCATCACCCCGAGAAGCTGCTTCGCGATGGAGACGACGACGAGGCGGCGTAGCTGACACGGTCCCAGCTCCGGAACTTTCGTTCCGCAGTAGCGTCGATCTCCGGAAAACGTCGGGGCTATGCGGCGACGGCGGCGCGCGAAAGCCACACCTGGCCTTGCGGCTGCGAGTACCCTCACAGCCACCGTATTAGCTCCGCAAAGAGGCGCCAGTGTCGTATGTCCTCGCAACGCCCGAGTTGTTGTTGAGCGCTGCTGAGGATTTGGCCGGGATCGGGGCCGCAGTCAACGCGGCGAACGCGGCGGCTGCGCACTCCACCACATCGCTGTTGGCCGCGGGCGCCGACGAGGTGTCGAGGTGCATTGCCGGGTTGTTCGGCGCGCAAGCCGTCGAATTCCAGGCGCTCACCGCACAAGCGGCGCAGTTGCACGAGAGATTCGTGCTCGCGTTGGCGGGGGACGCGAACACGTATCTGACCACCGAGATGGCGACGGCCCAGACGCTGTCGGTGCGCCAGCCTATCCCGGGAGCAGCGGCAGGCACGCGGATCACCGTTCCGGGCGCGGGACCGCTTTACTACCCACGGTTCCTCACTGAGCTGCCCTATCTGGGCCAGGTGCTGCTCCAGGGCGGGGTCGCGGGGCCCAGTTCGGTGTCATTCCTGCAGGGCTACGACCTGCTCAACCAGGCCATCGGGGAGAACTGGTTCCCCGGCACCACGGCTCAGGTGGTCAGCTACCCGGCCAGCATCGGCATCATCAGCGGTAGCCTGGCGGCCCCCGGCGTCAACCAGGCCGTCGCGATGGGACAGCAAGCGCTCAACGGCCAGATCATGACTGCGCTCGCCAGCGGTAACGGTTCACCGGTGCACATTGCGGCGCTGTCGGAGGGAACCGTCGTCGTCGACCGCGAGTTGGCTTATCTGGCAACCGATCCCACCGCTCCGCCGCCCCATTCCCTGCAGTTCGCCGTCTTCTCCAGCCCCGAGCTCGGCCTGGCGCACATCTACCTGCCGAACGGGATGACCGTGCCCGTGATCAACTACACGGCGCAGGGCCTGCCCAACACCCAGTACGACGTCAGCGTGGTGTTCGGCCAGTACGACTTCTTCGGCAATCCGCCCGACCGGCCCTGGGATCTGCCGGCAGTGGTCAACTGCTTCTTCGGTGGGCTCTACTACCACGACCCGACGGCACTCGCCTCGCTGTCCGAAGCGGTCGAAATATCCAGCACAACCACGTCCCTGGGCGGCACGGTCACCACCTACATGATTCCCTCGCCGACGCTCCCGATGTTGTTGCCGCTCGAGCAGATCGGTGTTCCGCAACCAATCGTGGGCGGCCTCAACTCGTGGCTGCAGCCGATCGTCAACGACGGCTACTCGTCCCTGACACCGAACGCGGGGCCCTACTTCTCCCAGGGAACACTGCAAGGCCTGCCCAGCCTGCCGGGGTGAGGTCGCAAACCTACCCGGCCAGCGCCGCCCGGATGCACACGGTGACATACGGCAATGCCAGGCCGTTGGCGTTGGCCAGCGCCGGATGGGTGGCCAGCAACTCGCGGACCTGGTCCAGCGTTTGGGTGCGGACCTCGGTCGGCGACGTGATGCAGTAGCTGCGCGACGCGACCAGGTCGATAAGGGCTTGCGGCGTCACGTAGTTCGTCCATTCGACCTGATGGCGCTCCGGCGCGGTGAAGGACTCGGACAGCGTCACGTCGAAGCGTCCCCGGTCGCCGTCGGAGCCGATGATCTCGCCGAGTTCGCGCACCCAGCCCAGCCGTTCGTCGCGGGTGTTCCACACCAGGCCGAGCCGCCCGCCCGGACGCAGCACGCGGGCCACCTCGGGAATCGCCCGCTCCGGATCCACCCAGTGCCAGGCCTGGGCGACCAGCACGGCGTCAACACTGTTGTCCTCCAACGGAATCTCTTCCGCCGTCCCCAGCAGGGCGCGGGTCTCCGGCAGCGAGCTGCGCAGCACTTCCAGCATGTCGGGAATCGGGTCGACGGCCACCACGTCCAGGCCGCGCTCCACCAGGCGGGTCGTCAGCTTGCCGGTGCCCGCGCCGAGGTCGAGCACCCGGCGCGCGCCGCGGGGCAACAGCCAGTCGATCGCCTCCGGCGGATAGGAGGGACGGCCTCGCTCGTAGGCAGCGGCCGCCGAGCCGAATGAGAGCGAGCGGTCCTGTCGGGATCGGGTCACTGTTTGTCCGCCAAATCGAGTGTCTCGCGGATCAACTCGCCGACGGCCTCCGACTCCACCAGGAAGCCGTCGTGCCCACAGAGGGAGTCGACGACGTGCAGCCCGGTGCAGCCGGGCAGCAGCTCGGCCAGCTCCTCCTGCAGGCGCAGCGGGTAGAGCCGGTCCGAGGTGATGCCGCCGACCACCACGGGCACCGGGCAGCCGCTCAGGGCCTTGCGCACCCCGCCGCGGCCCCGGCCGACATCATGACTGCTCAGCGCCTCGGTCAGGACGACATAGCTCCCCGCGTCGAAGCGCGACAACAGCTTGTCGCCCTGGTGCTCCAGGTAGCTCTGCACCGCGTAGCGGCCGCCGCCAAATGGGGGAACCGGGTCCTCGTCGCCCTGGGCGTCGTTGGCGAACCGGGTGTCGAGCTCGACCTCCCCGCGGTAGGTCAGATGCGCGAAGCGGCGGGCGATCGTCAGCCCGGCGTCGGGCTTGCGGCCGGTGTCGTGGTAGTCGCCGCCCTGCCAATTCGGGTCGGCCTTGATCGCCGCGACCTGCGTGGCCTGGGTGCCGATCTGGTCGGCGGTGGCGCGGGCGCCGACGGCCAGCAGCAGCCCGGCCCGCACCCGGTCGGGATGGCCGACGATCCACTCCAAAGCCCTTGCGCCGCCCATGGATCCGCCGACCACCGCGGCCACCCGGTCGATGCCCAGGGCGGCCAGCGCGGCAACGTCGGCCTGCACCTGGTCGCGCACTGAGATCAGCGGAAACCTTGAGCCCCAAGGCTTTCCGTCGCGGGCGAGCGAGCTCGGGCCGGTGGAGCCACGGCAACCGCCGAGCACGTTGGTGGCCACCGCGCACCAGCGATCGGTGTCGATCGGCGCGCCCGGCCCGGCCACGCCGTCCCACCAGCCGGGCGTGGGATGCCCGGCGCCGGCGGGGCCGGTGATGTGCGAGTCGCCGGTCAGCGCGTGCAGGACCACCACGACGTTGTCGCGCGTGGGCGACAACTCGCCCCAGCGCTGGATGGCGATGCACACGTCGTCGATCACGGCTCCGCTCTCGGTGGTCAGCGAGCCGATGTGGACGTACCCGACCTCGCCCTCGGCGGGCAGCGTCTGGGTTCCGACGTCAAAGATCGTCATGCCGGTGCCCTCAGAACGCCGCCACGGCCTGCGGGTCTGCCGCTCCATCGGCCCCGGCACCGAACTTGCGCGCCGCGGCGAAGCCCAGCTCCAGGTCGGCCAGGATGTCGTCGATGCCCTCGATGCCGACGGCCAGCCGCACCAACCCCGGCGTGACGCCGGTGGCCAGCTGCTCCTCCGGCGACAGTTGGGCGTGGGTGGTCGACGCCGGGTGAATCACCAGGGAGCGCACGTCGCCGATGTTGGCGACGTGGCTGTGCAGCTTCAGCGCGTTCACGAACGCCTTGCCGGCCTCGACCCCACCGGCCAGCTCGAACGCCAGCACGGCCCCGGTTCCCTTGGGCGCCAGCTTCTTTGCCCGCTCGTGCCACGGCGAGCTGCGCAGGCCCGCGTAGTTCACCGACAGCACGCCGTCATGGGCCTGCAGGAACTCGGCGACCCGCCGCGCGTTGGCGACGTGGCGTTCCATCCGCAGGCTCAGGGTTTCGATGCCCTGGGCGACCAGGAACGCATTGAACGGCGCAGCGGCCGACCCGAGGTCGCGCAGCAGTTGCACGCGCGCCTTGAGCGCGTACGCCGGCGGCCCGAGCTCGGCATACACCACGCCGTGGTAGCTGGGGTCGGGGGTGGTGAAGCCGGGGAAGCGGCCCTGCGTCCAGTCGAAGGTGCCGCCGTCGACGATGACGCCGGCGATCGCCGAGCCGTGCCCGCCGAGGTACTTGGTCGCCGAGTGCACCACGACGTCGGCGCCGTGGGAGAACGGCTGGATCAGGTAGGGCGTGGCGATGGTGTTGTCGACGATCAGCGGGACGCCGTTCGCGTGGGCGACCCCGGCGACCCCCGGGATGTCCAGCAAGTCGATCTTGGGGTTGGAGATGGTCTCGCCGAAGAACGCCTTGGTGTTCGGCCGGACCGCGGACTGCCACGAATCGAGGTCATCGGGGTCCTCGACGAAGCTGACCTCGATGCCGAGCTTGGCCAGCGAGTAGTGGAACAGGTTGTAGGTGCCGCCGTAGAGCCGCGGGCTGGAGACGATGTGATCCCCGGCACATGCGAGGTTCAATATGGCGAATGTCTCAGCCGCCTGTCCGGAGGACAGGAACAGCGCGGCCACGCCGGCTTCCAGCGCGGCGATGCGCTGCTCGACGACGTCGGTGGTCGGGTTGCCGATCCGCGTGTAGATGTTGCCCGGCACTTCCAGCCCGAACAGCGCCGCGGCGTGCGAGGTGTCGTCGAAGGTGTAGGACGTGGTCTGGTAGATCGGCAGGGCGCGGGCGTGGGTCGCCTGGTCCGGTTGCTGGCCGGCGTGCACCTGCTTGGTTTCGAAGGACCAATGCGCCGCCGGGTCGGCTTCGGCGCTGTTCGTGGCGTTGTCAGAGCTCACTTGACTGGAATGCTTTCTCTCGGGAGGGCATGAATCGGGTATCGGGGCGTTTGCGGCGATGGGTTAACGCCGGCACACGACGAGACGCGAAGGAGCTTGCTGAATGCGCATCACGTTTCCCCTCTAGTCAGGGGTCCGGTATGGCGGACCCGCGCTTGCCGCGCAGCCTGTGGCTACTAGACCTGGTCTTTCACCCGGGGCACCCCACCGCGGTTGGAGGGTTGCCGGCCAGCAAGCCGGGGCTTAGCGCTGGCGCTCATGACCGATGTGAAGCCTATCTCATCAGGCCGCGTGGATGCCAACGGAGCCGATCCGGTCGCCGTGGGTACTGCCGTCCAGCGTGCGGACCTGCAGGTCGACGCCCGTCCGAACACCCTTGATAACGTGGCAACCAGAACGCTGAGCAAGCATCGACAGCTGACATCGATATCTGACAACGACGCCGGGAGATGGACCGTGTGCGCCGAACAACCGACCGTCATCTACACGCTGACCGACGAGGCGCCGCTGCTGGCGACCTACGCTTTCCTGCCGATCTTGCGCGCCTTCGCCGAGCCGGCCGGCATCAAGATCGAGACCAGTGACATCTCCCTGGCCGCTCGGATCCTGGCCGAGTTCCCCGACCACCTGACCGAAGAGCAGCGGGTCGAAGACAACCTGGCGGAGCTGGGCGCGCTGACGAAGCTCCCCGACACCAACATCATCAAGCTGCCGAACATCAGCGCCTCGGTGCCCCAGCTGATCGCCGCGGTCAAGGAGCTGCAGGGTCAGGGATTCAAGATCCCAGACTTCCCGCAGAGCCCGAAGACCGACGAGGACAAGGAAATTCGCAACCGCTACGCCCGCTGCCTCGGCAGCGCGGTCAACCCGGTGCTGCGGCAGGGCAACTCGGACCGCCGCGCGCCGAAGGCCGTCAAGGAGTACGCGCGCAAGCATCCCCACAGCATGGGCAAGTGGTCGCCGGCCTCGCGCACTCACGTCGCGACCATGCGGCACGGCGACTTCTACCACGGCGAGAAGTCGATGACCCTGGACCGCGCGCGCAACGTGAAGATGGTGCTTCGGACCAAGAGTGGGGAGACCCTCGAGCTCAAACCGAAGGTGGAGCTGCGCGACGGCGACGTCATCGATTCCATGTTCATGAGCAAGAAGGCCCTGGTCGAGTTCTACGAGGAACAGATGCAGGACGCCTACGAGACCGGCGTGATGTTCTCGCTGCACGTCAAGGCGACGATGATGAAGGTGTCCCATCCCATCGTCTTCGGCCACGCCGTGAAGGTGTTCTACAAGGATGCGTTCGCCAAGCACCAGGCGCTCTTCGACGAGCTCGGCGTCAACGTCAACAACGGACTGATCGATCTCTACAACAAGATCGAGTCGCTGCCCGCGACGCAGCACGAGGAGATCATCCGCGACCTGCACGCCTGCCACGAGCACCGCCCCGAGCTCGCGATGGTCGATTCGGCCAAGGGCATCACCAACTTCCACTCGCCCAGCGACGTGATCGTGGATGCGTCGATGCCGGCGATGATCCGCGCCGGCGGCAAGATGTGGGGCGCCGACGGGCGGCAGAAGGACACCAAGGCCGTGAACCCCGAGTCGACCTTCTCGCGCATCTATCAGGAGATCATCAACTTCTGTAAGACGCACGGGCAGTTCGATCCGACCACGATGGGCACGGTGCCCAACGTCGGCCTGATGGCCCAGCAGGCCGAGGAGTACGGCTCGCACGACAAGACTTTCGAGGTCCCCGAGGACGGCGTCGCGGACATCGTCGACCTCGACACCGGGGAAGTCCTGCTCACCCAGAACGTGGAGGCGGGCGACATCTGGCGCATGCCGATCGTCACCGACGAAGCGATCCGCGACTGGGTCAAGCTGGCCGTCACCCGCGCGCGGAACTCGGGCATGACGGTGGTGTTCTGGCTGGACACCGAACGGCCGCACGAGGTCGAGCTGCGCAAGAAGGTGAAGCAGTACCTGAAGGAGCACGACACCGAGGGCCTGGAGATCCAGATCATGCCGCAGGTGTGGGCGATGAGGTACACGATCGAGCGCGCAATGCGCGGGCAGGACACCATCGCCGCCACCGGAAACATCCTGCGCGACTACCTCACCGACCTGTTCCCGATCCTGGAGCTCGGCACCAGCGCCAAGATGCTGTCCATCGTGCCGCTGATGTCAGGCGGCGGAATGTATGAAACCGGGGCGGGCGGCTCGGCGCCCAAGCACGTCCACCAACTGGTCGAGGAAAATCATCTGCGCTGGGATTCCCTCGGCGAGTTCCTCGCTCTGGGAGCGTGTTTCGAGGACATCGGGATCAAGACCGGCAACGAACGCGCCAAGATTCTGGGTGAGACGCTGGATGCGGCGATCGGCAAGCTGCTGGAGAACGACAAGAGTCCGTCGCGCAAGACCGGCGAACTCGACAACCGCGGCAGCCAGTTCTACCTCGCGCTGTACTGGGCCGAGCAACTTGGCGCGCAAACCGAGGACGACGAGCTGCGCGAGCACTTCGCCGCGCTGGCCGACTCGCTGAGCCGCAACGAGGACGCCATCGTGGCCGAGCTCGCGGAAGCGCAGGGCGGGGCCGTGGACATCGGCGGCTACTATCGCCCGGACACCGAGAAGCTGACTGCAGTCATGCGGCCGAGCAAAACGTTCAACAAAGCGCTGGCAGCTTCGCAAGGCTGAGAAAGTCGAGCTCGATATGACAGGCGAAGGCAAGATCAAGGTCAAGGGCCCGGTCGTCGAGCTCGACGGCGACGAGATGACGCGCGTCATCTGGAAGCTCATCAAGGACATGCTGATCCTGCCGCACCTGGACATCAACCTGGAGTACTACGACCTGGGGATCGAACACCGCGACCGCACCGACGACCAGGTCACGATCGACGCGGCGTACGCGATCAAGAGGCACGGCGTGGGCGTCAAGTGCGCAACCATCACCCCCGACGAGGCGCGAGTCCACGAATTCAACCTCAAGAAGATGTGGCTGTCGCCCAACGGGACGATCCGGAACATCTTGGGCGGCACCATCTTCCGCGAGCCGATCGTGATCTCGAACGTGCCGCGCCTGGTGCCGGGCTGGACCAAGCCGATCGTCATCGGCCGGCACGCTTTCGGCGACCAGTACCGGGCGACGAACTTCAAGGTGGACAAGCCGGGCACCGTCACCCTGACCTTCACGCCCGCCGACGGCAGCGAGCCCATGGTGCACGAGGTGGTGTCCATCCCCGAGGACGGCGGCGTCGTGATGGGGATGTACAACTTCAAGGACTCGATCCGTGATTTCGCGCGCGCCTCGTTCGCCTACGGCCTGAACGCCAAGTGGCCGGTGTACCTGTCCACCAAGAACACCATCCTCAAGGCCTACGACGGCATGTTCAAAGACGAGTTCCAGCGCATCTACGACGAGGAATTCAAGGACAAGTTCGAAGCGGAGGGGCTGACCTACGAGCACCGGCTCATCGACGATATGGTCGCGGCCTGCCTGAAGTGGGAGGGCGGCTACGTCTGGGCCTGCAAGAACTACGACGGCGACGTGCAGTCCGACACCGTCGCGCAGGGCTACGGCTCGCTGGGGTTGATGACGTCGGTGCTGATGACCGCCGACGGCAGGACGGTCGAGGCCGAGGCCGCGCACGGCACCGTCACGCGCCACTTCCGGCAGTACCAGGCCGGCAAGCCGACCTCGACCAACCCGATCGCGTCGATCTTCGCCTGGACCCGGGGACTGCAGCACCGCGGCAAGCTGGACAACACCCCCGAGGTCATCGAGTTCGCCCAGAAGCTGGAAGAGGTCGTCATCGCCACCGTCGAGGGCGGCAAGATGACCAAGGACCTCGCCATCCTGATCGGCCCCGAGCAGGAATGGCAGCAAAGCGAGGAGTTCCTGAACTCCATCGCCGAGAACCTGGAGAAGGCCCTAGCCGGTTGATTCCCCCCGGTTCGGGGCCGGGCAGCATTCCTCGATGAACTCGGTGATCACCCGGGTGATCCGCTCGGGCGCCTCGAACATCGGCACGTGCCCGACGCCGTCGAGTTTGGTGACCTGGTGACTGTCCCTGGGCAGCTGGCTGGTGAAGTGCCGGCTGAACCTGGGCGCGGGCAGGATCCGGTCCTTCTCGCAGATCACCAGATGGGCCGGGACGGCGTTCTGGGCGACCTCCCGCAGGCCGTGCAGCAGCGTGGCCTTGACCAGCAGCTGGAAGTAGGCGGGGCAGTGCCTGACGTCGTCGATGATGGCCGACAGCTGGCGCTCGCTGACGCCGTCGGGTTTGGCGCTGATCGCGTAGGTCGCCAATTGCCGGCTGAACGGCAGGTGCAGCACGCGCGGCCCGAACGCCCAGGCGAGCAGCAACAGCGGGATGCCCAGGATGAACTTGAAAATGACCTCGAACTTCGCCGGGGTCCAGCGCGTCCAGCCGCCGGCCGGGGCGATGCCGGTGACGCTGCGCGCCCGGCCGCGCCGCTCCAGCTCGAAGGCCACCCAGCCGCCCAGCGAGTTGCCGACGATATGGGCGGTTTCCCAGCCCAGCTCGTCCATCTGGCGCTCCACGTGGTCGGCGAGGACCTCCGACGACAGGAACCAGGTCCCGGCCTTGGGGCCGCCGTTGTGGCCGGCCATCGTCGGGGCGAAGACCTCGTAGCGGCCGGTGTCGGCCAGCTGCCGCGCCACGTCGTCCCACACCGCCTGCGACAGCAGGAACGGGTGCAGCAGCAGGACCGGCTCCCCGGAACCGAGATGGATCGGCGAACGATTCCCCATATCCCCGACAGTAATGGCGGTACCGGCGGTACTGCAAACAAGGGCGGGTGCGCGCGTGAAAAGATCGGGAGACCATGAGCATCGCCACCGGATCCCGCCGGATTTTCTCCGGCGTGCAACCCACGTCCGACTCGCTTCATCTCGGTAACGCGCTGGGCGCCGTCACCCAGTGGGTCGCGCTGCAAGACGATCACGACTCGTTCTTCTGCGTCGTCGACCTGCACGCCATCACCGTCCCGCAGGACCCCGAGGCGCTGCGGCGCCGGACCCTGGTCACGGCCGCCCAGTACCTCGCGCTGGGCATCGACCCGGGCCGCAGCACCGTCTTCGTGCAGAGCCAGGTGCCCGCCCACACCCAGCTGGCGTGGGTGCTCGGATGCTTCACCGGCTTCGGCCAGGCGTCGCGGATGACGCAGTTCAAGGACAAGTCGGCGCGCCAGGGCAGCGACGCGACCACCGTCGGGCTGTTCACCTATCCGGTGCTGCAGGCCGCCGACGTGCTGGCCTACGACAGCGACCTGGTGCCGGTGGGCGAGGACCAGCGCCAGCACCTCGAGCTGGCCCGCGACATCGCGCAGCGGTTCAACGGCCGCTTCCCGGATACGTTCGTGGTTCCCGACGTGCTCATCCCCAAGGCGACCGCCAAGATCTACGACCTGCAGCTGCCGACCGCGAAGATGAGCAAATCGGCGTCCACCGACGCGGGGCTGATCAACCTGCTCGACGATCCGGCGTTGTCGGCCAAGAAGATTCGTTCCGCCGTCACCGACAGTGAGCGCGAGATCCGGTACGACACCGACGCCAAGCCGGGGGTGTCGAACCTGCTCACGATCCAATCCGCCGTCACCGGGGTGGGCATCGAGAAGCTGGTCGACGGCTACGCCGGGCGCGGTTACGGCGACCTGAAGAAGGACACCGCCGACGCCGTCGTCGAGTTCGTGAGCCCGATCAAGGCGCGCGTCGACGAATTGCTGGCCGACCGCGCCGAATTGGAGTCGGTGCTCGCGGCCGGGGCCGAGCGCGCCGAGGATGTCGCCGGGAAAACCGTTCGGCGGGTTTACGATCGGTTAGGTTTCCTTCCGCAACGGGGATAGGTCTCATCATGAGCGAGCCGGCCAAGCCCGGGGTCCTGGATCGGCTGCGGGCGCGGTTCGGCTGGTTCGACCACGTCATGCGGGCTTATGAGCGCTTCGACGAGCGCAACGGCGGCTTCTACGCGGCCGGCCTCTCGTACTACACGATCTTCGCGCTATTCCCGTTGCTGATGGTCGGTTTCGCGGCATTCGGCTTCGTGCTGGCGACCCGGCGTCAGCTGCTGAGCACGATCGACGACCACATCCGGTCCGCGGTGTCCGGCGCGCTGTCGCAGCAGCTCGTGGACCTGATGAATTCGGCGATCGACGCGCGGACCTCCGTGGGCGTCATCGGACTGGTGACCGCCGCCTGGGCGGGGTTGGGGTGGATCTCCCATCTGCGGGGGGCGATCACCGAGATGTGGTGGGATCGGCGCATCGAGTCGCCCGGCTTTGTGCGCAACAAACTTTCGGATCTGCTGGCGATGCTGGGCACCTTCGCGGTGACCGTGGCCACCATCGCCATCACCACCCTCGGCCACCAGGCGCCGCTGGCCGCCCTGCTGAAATGGCTCAAGATTCCGCATGTTTCGGTGTTCGACTGGCTGTTCTGGCTCGTCTCGATATTGGTGGCGGTGCTGGTGTCGTGGCTGCTGTTCACCTGGATGATCGCCCGGCTGCCGCGACAGAAGGTCAGCGTCGTGGACTCGGCGCGGGCCGGGCTGCTGGCGGCGGTCGGCTTCGAACTGTTCAAGCAGGTGGCATCGGTGTATCTGCGGGTGGTGTTGCGCAGCCCGGCGGGCGCCACCTTCGGGCCGGTGCTGGGGCTGATGGTGTTCTCCTACATCACCGCGTATCTGGTGCTGTTCGCCGCGGCCTGGGCCGCCACCGCGTCGACCGACCCGCGGGCCAGGCCCGTCGAACCGCCGCCGCCGGCGATCATCGCCCCGCGCGTGGTGGACGAGGGACTCAGCGCGCGCCAGACCCTGACCGCGATGGGCGTGGGCGCCGCTGGGGTGCTGGCGTTTTCGCGCGTGGCCCGGTGGCTTCGCTAGCCCCGCGGGCTCACGGGCCGAGCGTCCTGCCGACGGCCACGATGACGGCGGCCACGAAGATCACCGCGGTCAGCGCGACGTTGCGCGGTTCACGCAGGTAAGCGTGCGAGCCGATGGCGCCCACCATGACGATCGCGAACCCGGCGGCGGCCAGCGGGGTGAGGAACGCGGCGACACCCAGCAGCCGGGGCAGCAGAATGCCTATGACGCCCAGCAATTCGCACAGCGCGGTGACGCGGATCACCGGCAGCGGGAACGGCGCGACCCCGGTCTGGCCGCTGGCGATGAGCCGGTCCTTGGGCCGGCTGATCTTCGCCAGGCCGGACGCGGTGAACACCGCGGCGAGCGCTGCCTGCAGCGTCCATAGCAACACGTTCATCATGACCTCCTTGTCGTTGACGGCGACTCAGAGGTATGACGCGATGGCCGCCCTAGATGTGACGCCACTCGCCGCGGACCATGACGGCACTGACTTCCAAAGAGCCGTCCAGCACAACCAGATTGGCGTCGTAACCGACCCGCAGGCTGCCCACCCCGTCGAGCCCCAGCGCCCGGGCCGGCGTGGTGGCGGTCATCCGCGCGGCGGCCTCGAGCCCCGCGTCTCCCGCGTCTGAGGCCACGGTGCGGAAGATCCGGTCCATCGTGGCGGTGCCGCCGGCGATCGTCGACGTGCCCCGCACCCGCGCCACACCGGATTCGACGTCGATCGGCACCCCACCGAGCCGAAAGGCCCCGTCGGTGCGGCCGGCCGCCGCGATCGCGTCGGTCACCAGGGCGACCCGGTCGGGCCCCGCGGCTTGGATCACCGCCCGCGCCACCTCCGGGTGCACGTGCACGCCGTCGGCGATGAGCTCGACGGTCACCCCCGGCTCCTGCAGCAGAGCGAGCGCGGGCCCCGGCTCGCGGTGGTGCAGCGGCGGCATCGCATTGAACAGGTGGGTGCCGACCGTGGCGCCCGCGGCGATGGCCCGTTTCGCCTGCTCGTAGGTCGCATCGGTATGGCCCAGGGCCACAACGACATTCGCGTCAAGGAAGCGCCGGATCGCGTCGTCGGATCCGGGCAGTTCGGGCGCCAACGTCACCATCCGGATCGCCCCGCCCCCCGCGGCCAGCACGGCGTCGATCTCGGCGGGATCGGGGTCGCGCATCCGGGCGGGGTCGTGCGCGCCGCAGCGCGCCCGGCTCAGCCACGGCCCCTCCAGGTGGATGCCCGCGACCGTGCCCCGCCGGGTGGCCGCGGCGAGCGCATCCACGCCGGCGATCAGCTCGTCCGGCGCCGCGGTGACCAGGCTGGCCAGCGTCGTGGTGGTGCCGTGCCGCAGGTGGAAGCCGGCGGCGGCGCCGGCGCCGGCGGGATCGGTGTAGGACGCCCCACCGCCGCCGTGCACATGCATGTCGATAAAGCCCGGAACCACAAGGCAATCCGGGAAATCGTCGTCGGCCGGCCGCGGCGGCGGCCCGGCCCCGCGGTCCCGGATCCGCCCGCCGGAAAACTCCAGCCAGCCCGGCCGGTCGACCCGATCGTCGAGGACCACGGCGCCCGCGGCGATCAATCGCACCGGTTCTCCCAGTGCCCGCCGTTTTCCCAGAACTTGCTGATCTCCTCGAGCTGGCGGCCCTTGGTCTCGGGGGCGAACCGGTAGACGAAGCCGAACGCGACCACCGCGAGCGCCGCGAACACCGCGAAAGTTGCCGCGCCGCCGAGGGAATGCAGCATCGTCAGGAACACGGCGGCCACGATCGCGTTGGCGACCAGGTTGGAGGTGAGCATCGCGCTCGACCCGATCGACCGCAGCCTTGACGGGAAACTCTCGCTGGCGTACACCCAGCCCAGCGACCCGAAACCCGCGGTGTAGCCGAAGATGAACAGCAGCACACCGGCGAACCCGAAAACCAGCCCCGCGCCGCCGAGGCGGCCGTGGGCGAACACGGCCAGCAGCACGATGTCGGCGACGATCATCATCGCGATGCCGCACAACAGGATCGGGCGCCGGCCCACGCGGTCGACGAGCAGCAGCGCGGTGCACACGGCCGCCACACCGGCGACCTGAACCAGCGCCGGCAACCCCAGCAGCGCGAAATTGCCGGTGAAACCCATGGCCTCGAAGATGCGGGGGCTGTAGTAGATGATCGCGTTGATGCCGGTGATCTGGATCAGGAACCCCAGCGTGACCACGAAGGCGGTGGCCCGCAGGTACGGCTTGCGCAGCATCTCGGAGACGCCGCCGCTACCCTCGGTCAGGGCGCGGGAGATCTCGGCCAGCTCCTCGTCGGCGCGCGCGTCCGGCTCGATGCGCAGCAGGGCCCGGCGGGCGTCGTCGGCGCGGCCCTTCAGCAGGTACCACCGGGCGGTGTCGGGCATCCGGATCAGCATGGGCAGCAACACGATTGCGGGCACCGCGGCCAGCCCGAGCATCCACCGCCAGCTGTGGGTGCCGGCCAGCAGGTAACCGGTCAGGTAGCCGACGATCAGCGCGCTGACGATCGCCAGCTGATAGGCCGTCAACAGCGAGCCGCGCACCGCCGCCGGGGACGATTCCGCCACGTAGACCGGGACCACCACCACCGTCACGCCGATGGTCAGCCCGAGCAGGAAGCGCGCCGCCAACAGCATCGGCAGCGAGACCGAGAACGCGGCCAGCACCGCGAAAAGCGCGTAGCTGACGGCGATCAGCACCATCGACTTCTTGCGTCCGATGGCATTCGCGAGCACGCCGGCACCGAGCGCCCCGGCGATCTGTCCGATCACCACCATCGTCGTCAGCAGTTCCTGTTGCCGGGTGGACAGGCCGAAGTCCTCGGTGACGAACAGCTGCGCGGCGGCGATGATCGACAGGTCGTAGCCGTAGATGACGCCCACGGCGGCGGCGGTGAGCCCGACCCGCAGGCCCCGCTGCGATGCGCGCGGCGACTCGCCGCCGGTCAGTTGACCGGCGCCCGGCCGCGCAGCAGCTCGATGACCCGGTCGGGGTCGTCGGGCGTAATGCAGGGCCTTACTAGGCGGCCGATGTCAAGGATGAGCAGCATCCGTTTGCCGGGGCGGTGGATGTCCAGCGGGAACCAGTAGCGGGGGTCGGCCGTCCCCCAGAGGCGGCCCTTGCCGGAAAGCCAGGTCATGAGCTTCGTCTGGATCTGCCGGATTTGCGCGTAGGCGATCCGCTTCGGCCCGGTCCAAGGGAAGTAGTAGCGGCGGATGGTGATTCCGTCCTCGTCGAGCCGGAGGCCGGCGTCTTCGTACAGGGCTTTACTCACCTGCACGACGCTGCCACAGCGAAATCGGGGCGGTCAACGGTGTTGCGGTCGGCGGTTCAGCGAGCGTGCGACCATGATCAAACTAAACACGATGATCGTGCCGATCACCGCGACGCCCACCCGCACCGGCAGCGCGTCCGCCGACGGCATGAACCCGGCGGCCTGCGCGCCGGCGCCCGGCCGGTCGGCGGCGCCGTCGTGGCGGGTCGGCAGCAGCGAGGGATCGGGCTCGATCAGCGTGCCGACCTGGGTGCCCCGCGGCGTGGAAAACCCGTAGTCCAGCAGGTGCGCCGCCTGTTCCCACGGCGCGATCGGCTGCCGGGTCCCGTGCAGCAGCACCGCCATCAGCCGTCGCCCGTCGTGGTTGGCCGCGCCCACGAAGGTCTGGCCCGCGTCGTCGGTGTAGCCGGTCTTGCCGCCCATGGCGCCGGGATACTTGTACAGCAGCTGGTTGTCGTTTTCCAGCTCGTAGCCGGGGTGGTCGCCGTGGCCGGGGAAGTCGAAGGTCCGCGTCGCGACGATGTCGGCGAAGGTGGGGTTCTGCCAGGCGTAGCGGTAGAACAGCCCGATGTCGTAGGCCGACGTGCTCATGCCGGGCCCGTCCAGCCCGGACGGGGTCGCGACCCGGGTGTCGCGGCCGCCGAGCTTGGCGGCCAGCACGTTGATCTTGTCCAACGCCTGCTGCATGCCGCCGAGTTGCATGGCCA
Organism: Mycobacterium sp. E2699; assembly: GCF_001666745.1. Taxonomy (NCBI): domain Bacteria; kingdom Bacillati; phylum Actinomycetota; class Actinomycetes; order Mycobacteriales; family Mycobacteriaceae; genus Mycobacterium; species Mycobacterium sp. E2699. Next base: position 15,683 of record NZ_LZJH01000076.1, read on the forward strand.
GCGCGTGGGCGGCGTCGTTGCCGGAGTGCATCAACAGGCCGTGCAGCAACTGGTTGACGGTGAACACGCCGCCGTCGGTCACGCCGACCTTGGTGCCCTCGGCCGCCGCGTCGTCGGCGGTGCCCGGGACGGACTTGTTGAGGGGCAACGCGTTGATCGAGGCCATCGCGACCAGCACCTTGATGATGCTGGCCGGGCGGTGCCGTCCGTGCGGGTCCTTGGCGGCGATGACCGCGCCGCTGTCCAGGTCCGCCACCAGCCACGCGTCGGCGGACACGTCGCCGGGCAGCGGCGCCGTGTCGGGCGCCGCGACGACGCCGCAGCTGCCCAGCGCCTCGCCGCCGACCGGCTTGGGTGGCACCGCCAGCGGCATCGGCGGGTCGCCGGCGGCCGGGGCCTCCGACGAATCCACCGCGGGCGGGGTGTTCACCTGATACGGGCAGTTGCCCGGGCCGGCGTTGGGGCCGGGGGGCGGTTCGGCGAACGCCGGCGCGGCGAGCGCCGCAGGCGCGGCCGCCATCAAAACCGCAGCAACCAGGCACGACGCTCGGCGTAAGAGGTTCATTGTGTGTGCAGACTAGGCGATCCGGCGCCCGATTCCCGGGAGCCGCGCTGTGACTGGTGGGGCGGATGTTACCAATCCCCCGGACGAGCCGCCCTCGCGGCGAACCACTACGCTGTCATGCGGTCGGCTTGACCACCTCCACCGAAGGGTCTGCCCATTGGGGAACAACCGAATTTTCTCGAAGTGGCGGCGCGACGGTGACGGCCCGCGCTCGCTGGAACAACTGATCAAGCAGGTCGAGAAGGGCACCCAGGTCCGGCACTCCCGGCTCGACGGGGTGTTGACCGAGCTGAAGCAGCATCGCGATGCCGCGCCGGACGGCGACCTGCGGTCGGCGCTCACCTGGCTCTGCAACGCGCAGACGCGGATGGCGGGCAATCCGAGCACCGCGCACTCGCGCGAGGTGTTGCTGGCCGCGTACGAGGTCAACCGGATCCTCGCTACAGCCGCCGAGACTCCTCGCTGAGCACGCCGCGCAGGGCGGCCTCGATGACGTCGAACTCGGCCCGGCCGCTGATCAGCGGCGGCGCCAGCTGGACGACGGAATCCCCGCGGTCGTCGGTGCGGCAGTACAACCCGGCCTCGAAGAGCGCCGAGGACACCCGGCCCAGCAGCGGCCCGCGTTCGTCGTCGGTGAAGGTCTGCCTGGTCGCCTGGTCCTTGACCAGTTCGACGCTGTAGAAATACCCCTCGCCGCGCACGTCGCCGACGATGGGCAGGTCGTAGAGCTTCTCCAGCGTGGCCCGGAAGGCCGGCGCGTGGTGTTTGACGCGCTCGCCCAGCCCTTCGCGCTCGAAGATGTCGAGGTTGGCCAGCGCCACCGCGGCCGACACCGGGTGGCCGCCGAACGTATAGCCGTGCGGGAACATGGTTTTGCCGTCGTTGAAGGGCTCGAACAGCCGCTCGCGCGCGATCATCGCCCCCAGCGGCGCGTAGCCCGACGTCAGGCCCTTGGCGCAGGTGATCATGTCGGGCACGTACCCGAAGTCGGTACAGGCGAACATCGAGCCGATCCGGCCGAACGCGCAGATCACCTCGTCGGAGACCAGCAGCACGTCGTAAAAGTCGCAGATCTCGCGCACCCGCTCGAAATAGCCCGGGGGAGGCGGGATCGAGCCGCCCGCGTTCTGCACGGGCTCCAGAAACACCGCGGCGACGGTGTCGGGTCCCTCGAACTCGATCGCCTCGGCGATGCGGTCGGCGGCCCATCGCCCAAACCCTTTGGGGTCGTTGGTGAATGGCTCGGGCGCGCGGTAGAGGTTCGTGTTGGGCACCCGAAAGCCGCCCGGGGTCACCGGCTCGAACGGCGCCTTGTAGCGCGGCAGCCCGGTGATCGCCAAAGCCCCCTGCGTGGTGCCGTGGTAGGCGACCGAGCGCGAAATCACCTTGTGCTTGCCGGGTTTGCCGGTGAGCTTGAAGTACTGCTTGGCCACCTTCCACGCCGTCTCGACGGCCTCGGTGCCGCCGCTGGTGAAGAAGACCCGGTTGAGGTCGGCGGGCGCATATCGGGCGAGCCGCTCGGCGAGCTCGATGGCGGATGGGTGCGCGTACCCCCACAGCGGGAAGTACGCCAGCGTGCCGGCCTGCCGGGCGGCGACCTCGGCGAGTTCGGCGCGGCCGTGGCCGACCTGCACCGTGAACAGCCCCGACAGCCCGTCGAGGTAGCCGCGGCCGCGGTCGTCGAAGATCCTGACCCCCTCGCCGCGGGTGATGACCGGCGGCGTGATGCCGGGGCCGTGCCGGGCGAAGTGCAGCCACAGGTTGTCGGTCATCTTGTCCGTGAGCGTAGCTCCCGGTTGTCCGGCAGCACTTGTGCGGCGGGCCTGAAGTGGTGTGATGTACCGATGGGGCTACCCTGCGCGCGAGTGGGATCTCCCTCGCCATGACGCTGCCGCAGTCACCGGATCCTGGGCAGGGCTCATATCCACCGCCGTACCCCTACCCGGGGGCGCCCGGGTATCCGCCGCGGCGCACAACCAGCGGCTGGGCGATCGCGGCGTTCGCGCTCGGCCTGCTGGCCTGTGTGCCGCTCGGCGCGGTCTTCGGGATCGTCGCACTCGTCAAAACCCGTGGGGGCCGACAGTCGGGTCGCGGGCTGGCGATTGCCGGGCTGGTGATCTCAGCGGTATGGCTGCTGGTGGGGGGCATTGCCCTTTTCCGGATGACCAACGGACTCTTGGTAACCGGAACGGTCGACTCGTCGCCACTGGTGAGGGTCGGTGAGTGCTTCAATCCGGACATCAATAGCCGTGTCGACTGCGGTCAACCGCATTCCGACGAGGTCTTCGCGATCCTCAGCCTGTCCCACTTTCCCAACGCCGACGACTCTCAGACCCTGAAGGACCGCTGCCGCGCCGAGTTGCGGAAGTATTCGCCGTCGGCGAGCCGCGACCCCGGGGTGCAGGTGGTCACGTGGGGCCCGGGCACGGATTGGAAGTACATGAACAATCACACGACAGCGTGCGCTGCGCATTTCACTCCCGATCGGGTGGGGTCGATCAGGAAGTGAACTCGGCAGCGGTTCCGCTGCGAAGCCCGGTAGCTGCGGGCGCGCCGCTACGCTCGACCTTATGACCGCAGCGAAGCAGGTCAGCGAGTTCGAGGCCCTGCGACCGCATCTCATGTCCGTCGCCTACCGGCTGACCGGCACCGTGGCAGACGCCGAGGACATCGTTCAGGAGGCCTGGCTGCGCTGGCACGGGCAGGCCTCCAAAAATGGAACGGCCATCTCGGACCTGCGGGCGTGGCTGACCACCGTGGTGAGCAGGCTGGGCCTGGACCGGTTGCGCTCGGCCGCGCATCGCCGCGAGACCTACACCGGCAACTGGCTGCCCGAGCCGGTGGTCACCGGGTTCGACCAGGCCGACCCGCTGTCGGCCGTGGTGGCCAGCGAGAACGCCCGGTTCGCGGCGATGGTGGTGCTGGAGCGCCTGTCGCCCGACCAGCGGGTCGCGTTCGTGCTGCACGACGGCTTCGCCGTGCCGTTCGCCGACGTGGCCGAGGTGCTGGGCACCAGCGAGGCCGCCGCGCGGCAGCTGGCGTCGCGGGCCCGCAAGGCGGTCAGCGCCCAGCCGCCGCCCGAACCCGATCCGTCGCACGACGAGGTCGTCGGCCGGCTGATGGCCGCCATGGCCGCCGGCGACCTGGAGGCCGTGGTGGCGCTGCTGCATCCCGACGTGGTCTTCACCGGCGATGCAAACGGCAAGGCGCCCACCGCGGTCCACGTGATTCACGGGGCGGACAAGGTGGCCCGGTTCATGTTCGGCCTGGGCCGCCGCTACGGTCCGGCGTTCTTCGCGGCCAACCAGCTGGCGCTGGTCAACGGCGAACTGGGCGCCTACACGGCGGGCAGCCCCGGCGACGACGGCCACTGGGAGATGCGGCCGCGGATCCTCGCGCTGACGGTGCGCGACGGAAAGGTCTGCGCCCTATGGGATGTCGCCAACCCCGACAAGTTCACCGGTTCCCCCTTGGGCCGTCGCTGAGGCCAGCGCGAGGCCGAGCCGCAACGCGCCGGCGGCCTCGGCTGCGGCCTCCGCGAACCGGCCGCCCAGGCCGACGAAGTTGAGGTAGGCGTGCGGCAGGTCGGATTGGCGGCTCAGCGCCACCGGGATCCCGCCGGCGCGCAGCTTGTCCGCGTAGGCGATGCCGTCGTCGCGGAGGGGATCGAAGCCGGCGACGGCGACATAGGCCGGCGGCAGCCCGGTGACGTCGCCGCGCAGCGGTGACACCCGCGGATCGTCCGGGTCGGTCCCGTCCGGTAGGTAATTGGCCATCGCCCAGCGCAGATTCCGGTCGGTGAACGTCGACGCCCCGTTGAACAGGTCGTGCGATCCGCGCCGCGCCGCGAGGTCCGTCGGGGGATACATCAGCAGCTGAAACGCCGGAACCGCGCCGCCCCGGCGCACCGCCTGTTGTGCCGTCACGGCCGCCAGGTTCCCGCCGGCGCTGTCACCCCCGACCGCGACGCGGTCGGGATCCGCGCCCAGCTCGGCGGCGTGGCGGTGCGCGTAGTCGAACGCCGCGATCGCGTCCTCGGCGGCGGCGGGGAACGGGTGCTCGGGGGCGCGGCGGTACTCGACCGACAGCACGCGCGCGCCGGCGTGGCTCGCGAGGTAACGGGCGACGGGGTCGTGGCTGATTCGCGAGCCGACGCAGAAACCGCCGCCGTGGAAATACACCAGCAGCCCCGACGGCGCGGACAGGCCGGCCGGGGTGTACAGGGTGGCAGGGAGGTCGCCGTGTTCGTCGGGGACGACGATCTCCAGCGTCGCGATGGGGACCGGCGATTCGTAGCCGACGATTCGCGGGAGCTGGTCATAGCGCGCCCGGGCCTCGTCCACCGGATCGGTGAAAACGTCTGAGCCCGAACGGTTTTTGAGGCGGATGAACAGCTGCGCGTCGAGGTCCAGTTGCTGCCCGTCGATCCGCACCGGCGGACCCGCCACTAGCCGGCGGATCGGGGTGGGCAACCCGAACGCACCGCGGACCACCGCCGCCCGGATATCTGGTGATGTCATATCGCAAGCGTGGGCCGACCAGGCCCGGGAACGCTTGTACGGATCCGTCAGGATTCGCGGGCCGCTCGGGCCAGGTCGCGCGGGGCGGACCCGGTCATCTCCCGGCACACCCTGGTGGCGTGCGCGCCGTCGGCGAACCCGGCCAGGTGGGCGGCGTCGGTGACGGTGCACCCGTCGACGACGTGGCCGATCGCCGCCACCAGCCGGGCCCAGCGGATGGTGGCCGACAACGACACCCCGGTCTGCCGGCGGCACAGCCGCCCGAGGTAATCCGGTGACAGCGCAACGTCATCCGCGACCGAGGCCACGTCGACGTGGCCCGGAACCCGGCTCGTCACGACTTCGATCGCGCGCCGCAGTTGCGGGTGCACGGACCGCGGCGCGTCCCGCCGCCCGCACAGCCGGTCGACCAGGAAACCCGCCGCGGCGTGCGGGCCGTCGCATCGGAGCAGCGCCGCCGTCGCCTCCGCCAGCGGTTGCCCGTCCGCGACGACCCGGACGCCGTCGCGCGCCAAGGCGTTCAGCGCCACGCCCTGCGCCGTCTGCATCCCGAAGTACAGCGTCACCGCCCCGGAGTCGACGTCCGAGCGCACGGCATGCCGGACGCCGCTGCCCACCACGACGAGCCGGCACACGTCGCGGCGACCGCCGGCCCGCGTGACGGTCAACGGACCCTGCGCGCCGAGCGTGACCTGGACCGCGGGGTGATGGTGCAGCGCGAGGTCCGAGAATGCGCCGGCCACCACGAGCCGACCCGGGCCCAGGTCCCAGACGCGCATGCCGCCACTTTAGCGCCGCGCCGGGGCCTCGCCGAGCATCGCCGCCTAGACCCACGGGACGCGGCACGCGTCACCGGAATTGAAGCCCTGCTCGGTGATGCCCAGCGCGGAGTTCACCCGCGCCCGCATGTTCTCCAGCCCGATCTGGTAGGTCAGCTCGAACACGCCGGCGTCGCCGAAGCGGGCCTTCAGGTCGGCGACCTGCTCGTCGGTGACGGTGTGCGGGTCGGTGGTCATCGCGTCGGCGTAGGCGATGGCGGCGCGCTCGTCGTCGCTGAAAAGCGCTGACGTTGCGTAGTTTTCGATGTCCTTGAGCCGCTCCATGTCCAGGCCGTCCAGGCGCTGCAGCATGGACCCGAAGTCGACGCACCACGAACAGCCGACCGCGCGCGCTGTCCAGTAGACCGCCAGCTCGCGCACGCTGACGGGGAGCGCCCTGGAGGCCCGGTCGACCATGGTTTCGTGCACGGCGCCGGCGATCATCAGTCTGCGGTGATGCGCGGACACGGCGAACGGTTCGGGAACCTGGCCGTAGCGCCGCTTGGCGACGGAATACATGGCGCGGGTCAGCGGCCCGACGCGCTTGGGGGACAGGGGCTCGATGCGGGTCTTCTGTGTCATACCCGTCAGACGGGACGGGGTGCGAAAGTGTGACACATACCTGCGGTATGCGGCTAGTCTCTCGACCTGTGGTGGCGATTGCGAGTTGACGATGACCGCGCTGTTTAGCCGACGGGCCGATCAGTACGACTGGCTGTCCGGTTATCTCGCGTCGCGGGGCATCAGCGGCGCCACTCGGGCCGTCCTGGCGTCCATCTCGGCGTCGCTGGTGTTGTGCCTTCTCGCGCTGCTGGCCGGCTCGGACGGGCCCCGCGGGACGGTGCCGGTGGCTATGACCTGGGCCGCCGTCGCCGGCGGGGTGGCGGGGATGTTGTTGTGGGTCTGGCGCTGGCCGACGCGCAGGCAGTCGCTCGCGTACGCCGTCACGTGCAACACCGCCGTCGCGCTGGCGTGCCTGGCGCACCCGAACCCGCTGGCCGCGCTGATCGGGTGCGTCGCTTTCGCGACCTTCGGCGCCTACATGGCGTTCTTTCACACGACGGGATGGGTGCTGTACAACTTCGCGGTCGCCGCCGCCGTCGCCTCCTGGGAGGCGCTGTCCCTGGCGAGATCCGGACACCCCAGCCTCGCCGGCGTGGACCTGTGGCTCGTGATCGAGGTCAACATCGCGCTGCCGCTGGCCATCCGCATCCTGGTGCGTGCCCTGTCGGGAGATCTGCTGCGCGCCGACCGCGACCCGTTGACGGGACTGCTCAACCGGCGCGCATTTCGGCACGAGGCGCTGGGCATGATCCTGGCCCGGCGGGGCATCGACTCCCACCTCGTGGTGATGCTGATCGATCTCGACCACTTCAAAGCCCTCAACGACCGGTGTGGCCACGCGGCGGGGGACCACGCGCTGGTCCAGGTCGCCCAGGCGCTGCTGGCGGCCGCCGACAATCAGGCGGTGGTGTCGCGAAGCGGCGGTGAGGAATTCCTGCTGGCCGGCACGTCGTCGGGTTGCAACGCCGAGTCGCTGGCCGCGCGGATGTGCCGGGCCATCGCGGACTCGGCCGCGGGGGTCACCGCCAGCATCGGCACCGCCTGCGCCCGTCTCGACGACGCCGCACCCGAACCGCAGGCGCTGCTGGAGCAGCTGATCAGCGCCTCCGATGCCGCGATGTACCAGGCCAAGCGGCTGGGCGGAAACCAAAGCTACCATCACGAACTCTGCTGAGCGCGCGTCTGTCACCCGTGCCGAGCAGACGCAAAAGCCCCCGACACGCCGGTGTGGTGGGGCCTTTTGCGTCTGCTCGCCGGCGGGTCAGCGCGAGAACATGATCGCGCGCTTGACCTCCTGGATCGCCTTGGTGACCTCGATGCCGCGCGGGCAGGCCTCGGTGCAGTTGAACGTGGTCCGGCAGCGCCACACGCCGTCCACCTCGTTGAGGATGTCGAGTCGCTCGGCGGCGGCCTCGTCGCGGCTGTCGAAGATGAAGCGGTGCGCGTTGACGATCGCCGCCGGCCCGTAGTAGCTGCCCTCGTGCCAGAAGACCGGGCAGCTGGTGGTGCAGGCCGCGCACAGGATGCACTTGGTGGTGTCGTCGTAGCGGGCGCGGTCGGTCGGGCTCTGGATGCGTTCCCGCGTCGGGGGGTTGCCGGTGGTGATCAAATACGGCTTCACCGCCCGGTAGGCGTCGAAGAACGGCTCCATGTCGACCACGAGGTCCTTCTCCACCGGCAGCCCGCGGATGGGCTCGACCGTGATGGTGAGCTGTTTGCCGGGTTTTTTGGGCAGCAGGTCCCGCATCAGCACCTTGCAGGCCAGCCGGTTGACGCCGTTGATGCGCATGGCGTCCGACCCGCACACCCCGTGGGCGCAGGACCGCCGGAACGTCAGCGTCCCGTCGAGGTAGCTCTTGATGTAGATCAGCAGGTTGAGCATCCGGTCGCTGGGCAGGCACGGCACCCGAAAGCTCTGCCAGCCACCGGTTTTCGCGAACGCCTCGGGCTGGTCGGGGTTGAACCGGGCGATCTTCACCGTCACCAGCACCGCGCCCTCGGGGATCGGCGGCAACGGGGGTTCCACCCGCGGCTCGACGGTCGGCTCCATGTCGAAGGCCATCAGTACTTCCGTTCCTTCGGTTCGTAGCGGGTCTGCACCACCGGCTTGAAGTCCAGCGCGATGTCGCTCAGCAGAGCGCTGCCCTGCTTGTAGGCCATCGTGTGGCGCATGTAGTTGACGTCGTCGCGGTTCGGGTAGTCCTCGCGGGCATGCCCGCCGCGGGATTCCTTGCGGTTCAGCGCCCCGACCACGGTGACCTCGGCCAGCTCCAGCAGGAAGCCGAGCTCGATGGCCTCCAACAGGTCGCTGTTGAACCGCTTTCCCTTGTCGTGCACGGTGATTCGCGAATAGCGCTCCTTCAGCGCGTGGATGTCCGTCAGGGCCTGCTTCAGCGTCTCCTCGGTGCGGAAGACCGCGGCGTTGTTGTCCATCGACTGCTGCAGCGCGCCGCGGATGTCGGCGACGCGCTCGTTGCCGTGCTCGGAGAGGATGTCGGCCACCCATCCGACGACCATCGCCTCCGGCTCCGGCGGCATGTCGACGAAGTCATGGCCCCGCGCGTAGGCCGCCGCCGCGATGCCGGCCCGGCGCCCGAACACGTTGATGTCCAGCAGCGAATTGGTGCCCAGCCGGTTGGCGCCGTGCACCGACACGCACGCGCACTCGCCCGCGGCGTACAGGCCCGGCACAATAGAAGTGTTGTCCCGCAACACCTGTCCGGTGACGGTGGTGGGGATGCCGCCCATCACGTAGTGACACGTCGGGTAGACGGGGACCAGTTCGTGCACCGGGTCCACGCCCAGGTAGGTGCGGGCGAACTCGGTGATGTCGGGCAGCTTGGCCTCCAGCACGTCCTCGCCCAGGTGGCGGACGTCGATGTAGACGTAGTCCTTGTGCGGACCGGCGCCGCGGCCCTCGAGGACCTCCAGGACCATCGAGCGGGCGACGATGTCGCGCGGCGCCAGGTCGACGATCGTCGGGGCGTAGCGCTCCATGAAGCGCTCGCCGTCGCCGTTGAGCAGCCGGCCGCCCTCGCCGCGCACGGCCTCCGAGATCAGGATGCCCAGGCCGGCCAGGCCCGTCGGGTGGAACTGGTGAAACTCCATGTCCTCCAACGGAAGTCCCTTGCGGAACACGATGCCGATGCCGTCGCCGGTCAGTGTGTGGGCGTTGGACGTGGTCTTGTACATGCGGCCCGACCCGCCGGTCGCGATCACCACCGCCTTGGTGTGGAAGACGTGGATCTCACCCGTGGCCAGCTCGTAGGCGACCACGCCGGTGGCCACCGGCCCGCTCGGCGTCTGCGTCAAAACCAGGTCCAGGGCGTAGAACTCGTTGAAGAACTGCACGTCGTGCTTGACGCAGTTCTGGTACAGGGTCTGCAGGATCATGTGGCCGGTGCGGTCGGCGGCGTAACAGGCCCGGCGCACCGGGGCCTTGCCGTGGTCGCGGGTGTGGCCGCCGAAGCGGCGCTGGTCGATGCGGCCCTCGGGGGTGCGGTTGAACGGCATCCCCATCTTCTCCAGGTCGAGCACCGCGTCGATGGCTTCCTTGCACATGATTTCCACGGCGTCCTGGTCGGCCAGGTAGTCGCCGCCCTTGACCGTGTCGAACGTGTGCCACTCCCAGTTGTCGTCCTCGACGTTGGCCAGCGCCGCGCACATGCCGCCCTGGGCGGCACCGGTGTGGCTGCGGGTGGGATAGAGCTTGGTCAGCACCGCGGTCCGCACCCGCGGCCCGGCCTCGACGGCGGCACGCATCCCGGCGCCGCCCGCGCCGACGATCACCACGTCGTATCGGTGTTGCTGGATCAACGCGCCTCCCTCAGGAAATGTTCGGGTCGAAGGTCACCAGCACGTATGTGCCCAGCACCAACGTGAACCCGATCGACAGCAGCAGCAGGCTGTTGAGCCAGAACCGGGTGGAGTTCTTGCGGCTGTAGTCGTCGATGATGGTCCGCAGCCCGTTGCCGCCGTGCAGCTCGGCCAGCCACAGCAGCGCCATGTCCCAGATCTGCCAGAACGGCGAATGCCAGCGCTGCGCGACGTAGTTGAAGTCGATGCGGTACACGCCGTCGTCCCACATCAGCATGATGAACAGGTGCCCGACCGCCAGGAACACCAGCGCGATCCCGGAGAACCGCATGAACAGCCACGCGAACTTCTCGAAGTTGGGGATGCCGGCGCGCCGGCGGGGGGAGCGCGGATTGTCCAGGCTGGCCGGGCGGTCGTAGAAGCGCTGCCTGACCGGCGCGACCTGGCCCCGCCCGAGCTGCAGGTCGGGGCTGCTCATCGGAAGTGCCCCATGATGTGGATGACGGTCACCACGCCCGCCGGAACCATCAGCAACAGGAACACGACGCCGACGATCCAGAACATCAGCCGCTGGTGGCGGGGGCCCTGCGACCAGAAGTCGATCAGGATGACCCGGATGCCGTTCAGGCCGTGGAACAGCACGGCGGCGACGAGGCCGTACTCCATCAGCCCGACGACGGGGGTCTGGTAGTCGTGGATCACCGCGTTGTAGGTCTGCGGGCTGACCCGCAGCATCGCGGCGTCCAGGACGTGGACGAACAGGAAGAAGAAGACCGTCGCGCCGCTGATGCGGTGCAGCACCCATGACCACATGCCGGGGTCGCCGCGATACAGGGTCCGGGGCGGTCGCCGCTTGCGCGCGGGGGCAGTGCTTACCAAGTCCTCACCGCCTTTAACGTTGATACGACTGTCAAGCCGGGCAGTTCAGCCTAACCCCGCCGGCGGGAGGCCTGCGCCGAACAGTCCGCCGGGCGAACGGTCGTGTCAGAGTGAGGGTGACGGCGTCGAGCCGGCCATGACGAGCGGGGTTCGAGCGAGGTGGATATGCCCGATATCGACTGGAATGCGCTGCGGGACAAGGCAACACAGGTGGCGGCGGGGGCCTACGCGCCGTACTCGCGGTTTCCGGTGGGCGCCGCCGCGCTGGTCGACGACGGCCGCGTGGTCACCGGCTGCAATGTGGAGAACGTCTCATATGGCCTTGGTCTCTGTGCCGAGTGCGGGGTGGTGTGCGCCCTGCATTCGACCGGCGGCGGCCGGCTGGTCGCGCTGGCGTGCGTCGACGCCCGGGGCGCCCCGCTGACGCCGTGCGGGCGGTGCCGTCAGGTGCTGCTGGAGCACGGCGGCCCCGGCCTGTTGATCGACCATCCCGCGGGGCCCCGCCGCCTGGGCGAGCTGCTGCCCGACGCGTTCACCGCCGACCTGCCCCGGGAACGCCCTTGACCGGCTTCGAATTCGACGCGCCGACGGTGATCCGGACCAAGCGCGACGGCGGTCGGTTGTCCGATGCGGCCATCGACTGGGTCGTCGACGCGTACACCCACGGCCGGGTCGCCGACGAGCAGATGTCGGCGCTGTTGATGGCGATCTTCTTCCGCGGCATGGACCGCGGCGAGATCGCCCGGTGGACGGCGGCGATGCTGGCGTCCGGCGAGCGCCTGGACTTCACCGACCTGTACCTGCCGACGGTGGACAAGCACTCGACCGGGGGAGTCGGGGACAAGATCACCCTGCCGTTGGTGCCCGTCGTCGCCGCGCGCGGCGCCGCCGTGCCCCAGGCGTCCGGCCGCGGGCTGGGGCACACCGGCGGCACCCTGGACAAGCTGGAGGCCATCGCCGGGTTCTCCGCCGCGCTGTCGGGCCGGCGGGTGCGTGACCAGCTGCGTGACGTCGGGGCCGCCATCTTCGCCGCCGGCGAGCTGGCGCCGGCCGACGCCAAGCTGTACGCGCTGCGCGACATCACCGGCACGGTCGAGTCGCTGCCGCTGATCGCCAGCTCGGTGATGAGCAAGAAGCTGGCCGAGGGGGCCGGCGCGCTGGTGCTCGACGTGAAGGTCGGGTCGGGGGCGCTGATGGCCTCGGAGGCGGCCAGCCGCGAGCTCGCGCAGACCATGGTGCGCCTCGGCGCGGCGCACGGCGTGCCCACCCGCGCGCTGCTGACCGACATGAACCGCCCGCTGGGCGCGACGGTGGGCAACGCGCTCGAGGTCGCCGAGTCGCTGGAGGTGCTGGCCGGCGGCGGGCCGCCCGACGTGGTGGAGCTGACGGTGCGGCTGGCCGCCGAGATGCTCGGGCTCGCCGGGATCGACGACCGCGATCCCGCCCAGACCCTGCGCGACGGCACCGCGATGGACCGGTTTCGCCGGCTCGTCGCGGCCCAGGGCGGCGACCTGTCGGTCCCGTTGCCGGTCGCTTCGTGTTCCGAGACCGTGACGGCTTCCCGGGGCGGCACAATGGGCGATATCGACGCGATGGCAGTGGGGCAGGCGGCTTGGCGGCTCGGCGCGGGGAGATCCCGCCCGGGTGAACCGGTGCAGCCGGGCGCGGGCATCCGGATCCACCGCCGCCCCGGGCAGCCCGTCGCGGCCGGCGAGCCGCTCTTCACCCTCTACACCGACACCCCCGAGCGTTTCGGCGCCGCGCTGGCCGAGCTGGACGGCGGCTTCGGCGTCGGCGACGCGCCACCGGCCGCCAGGCCGCTGATCATCGATCGGATCGCCCCGTGAGCACACTGGATCTCGCGCAGATCACCAAGGCGCCCAAGGCGCTGCTGCACGATCACCTCGACGGCGGCTTGCGGCCGTCCACCGTGATCGACATCGCCGGCCAGACCGGCTATGACGGCCTGCCCGCCACCGACGTCGACGAGCTCGCCAAGTGGTTCCGCACCCGGTCGCACAGCGGCTCACTGGAGCGCTACCTGGAGCCGTTCTCGCACACCGTGGCGGTGATGCAGACGCCCGATGCGCTGTACCGCGTCGCCTACGAGTGCGTCGAGGACCTGGCCGCCGACGCCGTCGTCTACGCCGAGGTGCGCTTCGCGCCGGAGCTGCACATCGACCGTGGGCTGTCCTTCGACGAGATCGTCGACGCCGTCCTGGAGGGTTTCGCCGCCGGCGAGAAGGCGTCCGCCGCCGCGGGCCGCCCGATCAAGGTGCGGTGCCTGGTCACCGCCATGCGGCACGCCGCGGTGTCCCGCGAAATCGCCGAACTGGCAATCCGGTTCCGGGACAAGGGCGTCGTGGGATTCGACATCGCGGGCGCGGAGGCCGGCAACCCGCCGACGCGCCACCTCGACGCCTTCGAGTACATGCGAGACCACAACGCGCGCTTCACCATCCACGCCGGTGAGGCGTTCGGGCTGCCCTCGATCCACGAGGCGATCGCGTTCTGCGGCGCCGACCGGCTGGGCCACGGGGTACGCATCGTCGACGACATCGACGTCCTCGAAGGCGGGCGGGTCCGGCTGGGTCCGCAGGCATCCATCCTGCGGGACAAGAGAATTCCGCTCGAGCTGTGCCCCAGCTCGAACGTGCAGACCGGCGCGGTCAAGAGCATCGCCGAGCACCCGTTCGATCTGCTGGCCCGCACCCGCTTCCGGGTCACCGTGAACACGGACAACAGGCTGATGAGCGACACCACCATGAGCCTCGAAATGTCGCGCCTGGTAGACGCTTTCGGCTACGGGTGGAGTGACCTCGAGCGGTTCACGATCAACGCGATGAAGTCCGCCTTCATCCCGTTCGACGAGCGGCTGGCGATCATCGACGAGGTGATCAAGCCGCGGTATGCGGTGTTGATCGGTTAGTCGACGATCGCCGGCCCTCGTCCGGCGGACCTACCGGGGCAGCCCGGTGCGGCTGCGACGACCAGTCACCGCCTCGTAGATGGCGATGAGCACCACGGCGGCGGCGACCCCGATGAAGAACGGGATCCAGGCGATTCCGCCGTTGGCGTTGTGGTATCCGAACTGGGCGGCCACGGCCGACCCGATCAGGCCGCCCACGGCGCCGAGCACGACCGTCATGATCATGCCGATGCTCTGCTTACCAGGCATCACCAAGCGCGCCACCACACCGATGATGGCGCCCACGATGATCGCGAGGATGATTGATCCGATCATTTTGCAGCTCCTGTCTTCGGGGCGCCCGGGGCGGGCGCCACCTTCGACAGGGGTTCCCTAACCGGCGGGCTTGTAACCCCTTGTGCCCCCGAACCGGCTCTGGCGCACCAGCCGGCATGGCCGGCGCGTCGCGGCGAAGTCAGTCGTTGCAGCCGTTGAGGTCGACGGTCGAACCTGGTCCCGCGCCCTCCAGCGCCGCGGCGTCTGCCGCGCCCTGGAACGGTGCAACCCTTCCCGCAAAGGTTTTCCCGTCGGCGCTCGACGCGATCGACAGGCAACCGAGCCCGGACGTGAGCACCTGGCAGTCGTTCGTCTTGCCCATGACGTTGCACCACAGCACGGCGGCGTCCTCCGCCTGGTTTCGGGTCCGATAGTTCAGCCGGATCGCTTCTTCTCCGGTCGAGGTGGATGCCGCGACCGCGCCCCAGCATCCCGGCCGGCAGTAGAAGTCGATATCGGCCCGGGCCGCCGGCGGGGCCGCGGACCCCGCGGCGGCGAGAATGGCGATAATCGCTGGCAGCGCAACGGTTCTCATGGTCACGACCTCGGCTGGGCCCCCCATGGACGCCTTTCACCGTCGCAGCCTTGACCCAGAGCCGGCTATGAACCGGCTCTGAGGGCCATGAGACCTACAACCCGGGCAGGCAGATGGGGGCGCCGTAGCACGGGGGCGGACCCAGCGGTTGCCGTGGGGCATCGCCCTCCCAGACGAATTGCCCGACGTTACCCATGCCGCCGACGGGGACCCAGTACCAGTGATGGCAGACGTTCATGTCCCAGCGGACATCCGGCATCGGCAGGGGCTGTCCAGGGCACCAGTCGTGCGGAACCGTGAAATTGTCCGCCGGCAACGGGTCACCGGGGTGCTGGGCCCAGCCGGGCGCGCCTGCGGCGGTGCCCGCGGCAAGCCCCACGCCCGCCGCCGCGACGCCGCCCGACAGCAGCGCCCTCGCCAGCATTTTCCTCAGGGTGCGGGTGGTGTCCATGGCGCTTCCTTCTTGGGTAGAGGCGGGCGGTGATCGACGCCATCACGGCCAGGGAGCGCAGAGGGGGGCGCAGGCGGGCCCGCGCGGCACGTGGTCTCCTTCGACAATGTCGTTGTGCTGCGGACTATCCGGGAAGCCCGCCGCCGGATACCAATAGTCGTGGCAGACATTGAGATCCCAACCCTCCCGCTGCATCGCGGCGATCGGCCCGCCCGGCGAAATGTGGTCGTTCGGATCCGGGTGGCCGGGGCACCACGTGAAGTGGTTGATCGGGGCGGGGCCGGGCTGGGCCTGGGCGCTGCCCGCGGCCAGGCCGAAACCGGCCACCGCGATCCCGCCCGACAACAGCGCCGGGGCAACAACCTTCCCCAGGGCGCGGATGGCGTTCATAACGACTTCCTTTCCCTCTTGGCAGGCCGAACCGTAATGCCGCCCGCTTGCGGAATTCTTGCGTCGAACTGGGAGTGGGAAGATTCAGCGATGGACAAGGACGACCCCGAGAAGCAGCGACCGCGGCTCGGGGCGAAGTTCGTTCGGGCGCTCGCGATCGTGTGTGTGGCCGGAGGCGCCTACTACTTCGCCGTCGGGTGTTTCAACTACATAGCCGTGCTGCGCACGCCGACTGTGGCCGCGACGATCGCGCACTGCGACAACGACACGACCTGTTACGGCACCTGGGGCGCCGGCGGAACGTCGAGGATCCGCCGGATCTACGGGGATATTCCCGGAACCCATCCGGTCGGATCGCGGGTCGACGTTTACATCTGGCGCGGCCAGGCCTATGCGGGCCACCCGAGTCGGGTTCCGGCCGTCTTGCTGTTGTCCGGGTCCTCGGTCGCGATCGTGGCGGGCGGGGTCCTGTGGTGGTCGGTGCGGCGCAAATACGGCACGGGCAAGGGCCGGTAGTCGGCCGTCAAGGGTCGAGCGGCGGATCGACGGCGATGCCGATGGCCCGGCCGGTGCTGGCGAGGTGCGCCCGCACGGCCCGCTGGGCGCGCGGCAGATCGCCGTCGCGCAGGGCCTCGGCGATGCCGCGGTGCTCGTCCATGATCGTCGCCATCCGATCGGGGTCGCCCAGCGCCGATTCACCGATCATCCGCATCTGGCGGTCCCGCAGCGACGAGTAGAAGCCGGACAGGATGGCGTTGCCGGACTCTTCCAGGGTGACGGTGTGAAAGGCGCGGTCGGCATCCAGGAATTCCCGCCAGTCGTTGGCGGCGGCGGCGTCGCGCTGCCGCTTCAGCTCGCCGGCCAGCCGTTCGTACACCGCGGCGCAGGCGGTGGGGCCGCGCCCGACCACCTTGGCCGCGGCGAACGGTTCCAGCAGCAGGCGCGCCTCGATGACCGCCCGGGCCTCGTCGGGTGAGACGGGGACGACGAGCGCGCCGCGCTGCGGGTACAGCCGCAGCAGCCCCTCGGCCTCGAGCCGCAGGAACGCCTCGCGAACCGGGGTCCGCGACATTCCCAGCGCCGCGGCGACCTCGCCCTCGCTGATGAGCTCCCCGCCGGGAAACCGGCCGGTGAGCACCTGCGCCTTGACGTAGTCCAGCGCGCGGTCCTTCGCCGTGCCCGCCCGCGGGTTGATCGTCGCCACTGCAGCCTTCCTCGCGGCTCAGTCGCATCTCAGATGCGTCCCTGACGGTACATCAGGCGAAAACCTGTGCGACACCGGTTGACGACTGAGATACTAGATAGATACATTAGAAATGTAAGACGTACCCCAATAGAAAGCAATCCGCCATGTCCCTCTTGGGCACGAATCAAGCGCAGGTCCCCAACCTCGACCCGACGATCCCGGCGCCGATGACCAACGTCGCCGAGTACGGCTTCGAGGGCCGGTTCGAGGACTGGGCCGACGACGCCTGCTACTTCGAGTACTCGAAGGCCGCCAACCCGATCGGATCCGGACACGCGCCGCAGGTTCCGATTACCCGCTTCGATCCGGAGATCTACGTCGATCGGCCGACCGGAGTTTTCCCGCTGGACCTGTCCAAGGAGTTGGGCATCGACACCGGCCCGGCGACCAGCCCCGCGCTGCTGGCCAACTTCATCCGCATCCGCCCCGGTGAGCAGGTCGACGCCAGCCCCAACGCCACCTCGCAGCTGTATTACGTGCTGTACGGGCGGGGCTTCGCGGCCATCAACGGCCGGCTGGTCAAGTGGGAAAAGGGTGACTTTCTGACCCTGCCCGCCGGCACGCATTCGGTGTTCTACGGCGACGACGAGACGGCCATGTACTGGGTCCACGACGAGCCGCTGCTGCGCTACCTCGGCGCCGAGGCCACCCGGCCGCGGTTCCGGGCGACCAAGTTCTGCCGCGCCGACGCGGTGGCCAAGCTGGAAGAGATCGCCGCCCGTCCCGGCGCCAACGAAAAGAGCCGGGTCAGCGTGCTGCTGGCCAACGCCAACCAGGAACAGACGATGACCATCACCCACGTGCTGTGGGCGATGTTCGGGGTGCTGCCGCCCCGGCAGGAACAGCGCCCACACCGGCATCAGTCGGTCGCCCTGGACCTGATCCTCGACGCGCCGCCCAGCGGCTGCTACACCCTGCTGGGCAGCCGCCTCGACGAGCGCGGCGACATCGTCGACCCGATCCGGGTGGACTGGCAGGCCGGCGGCGCCTTCACCACCCCGCCGGGCATGTGGCACGCGCACTACAACGAGACGGACACCCCGGCCCACCTGATCCCCATCCAGGACGCCGGGCTGCAGACGCACCTGCGCAGCCTGGACATCAAGTTCACCCAGCGCCGGGACCTGGTGGCGGGCTGACCCGGCCGGGCTCCATGCAGCGTCGACATTTGGCGAATAGTGTGGCTGGACATGAAGCTGCCGCTGCTGGGCCCGGTATCGCTGACCGGCTTCCAGAACGCCTGGTTTTTCCTGTTGTTGCTGGCGGTGCTGCTGCTGATCGGCGCCTATGTCGCGCTGCAGTACGCGCGCCGCCGGCGGGTGTTGCGGTTCGCCAACATGGAGGTGCTGGAGCGCGTGGCGCCCCTGCGCTCCGGCCGCTGGCGGCACGTGCCGACGATCCTGCTGGCCGCGTCGCTGGTGCTGCTGACCACCGCCATGGCCGGGCCGACGTCCGACATCCGCATCCCGCTCAACCGCGCGGTCGTCATGTTGGTGATCGACGTCTCGGAATCGATGGCGTCCACCGACGTGCCCCCGAACCGACTGGCCGCCGCCCAGGAGGCCGGCAAGAAGTTCGCCGACGAGCTGACGCCGGCGATCAACCTGGGATTGGTGCAGTTCGCGGCCAACGCGTCGCTGATGGTCGCCCCGACCACGAACCGCGAGGCCGTCAAGACGGCGATCGACAGCCTCAAACCGATGCCGAAAACCGCGACAGGAGAAGGCATCCTGACCGCGTTGCAGGCCATCGCCACCGTCGGCTCGGTGATGGGGGGCGGGGAGGGCCCCCCGCCCGCCCGCATCGTGCTGGAGTCCGACGGCGCCGAGAACGTGCCGCTGGACCCCAACGCCCCGCAGGGCGCGTTCACCGCCGCCCGGGCCGCCAAAGACCAGGGTGTGCCCATTTCGACGATCACGTTCGGCACCAAGGGCGGCGAGATCGAGATGGACGGGCAGCGGGTCGC